>CAIOLF010000072.1 GCA_903859075.1 Candidatus Buchananbacteria bacterium | reverse complement strand
TTCAAAACGGGAAATCTTTTAAAGATAAAAAGCTTATTGATCGATTCCCTGCTTTTGGAATAGATGTTTGCCATTGCTAAACCGTCAAATTATTACTATCTAATTATAACCGATCCACGCTTTTTTACAAATAGCCGCGGGCTTGATATTATAGCTAGGTTCGTGCTAATATATTACTAATTCTATGCCGGATTTTGCCGTAAAATCAAAAAAAATCCTACTATTGCTTGGCGATATCGCCATTATTTATCTATCTCTTTTTTTGGCGCTTATTATCAGATATCTTGACCTGGGGCAGGCCATCGGCCAATGGCAGGAAAACTTACTCCCCTTCTCCGTGATCTTTCTGACCTGGCTGATCTGCTTTTTTATCAATGATTTTTATGACCTCAAAGCCAGCCACAATAATATCGCCATTCTCAACAACCTGCTGCGCGCTTTTGCCATCAATACGGCCATCGCTCTGGCGGTCTTTTATTTTCTGATTCCACTGACCAGCCATAACATCAAGCCGCAAAGAGTGCTAGTCATTGACTTGATCGTCACTTTCGGACTGATGTATTTCTGGCGCTGGCTGTTTTTTAACTTTATTAAGTCCAAATCAATCGCCAATAACGTGCTGATCGTCGGCGACGGACCGTTGGCGCAGGAACTGCTGCAAGAAATCAATACTCGGCCGCAGCTAGGATACAAGGCGATAGTTAATAGTCAGCTGCCGGAAGACCTGAAAAATTATTGCCTGCAAAACAATGTCAATATCCTAATCAGTTCCCATGAACTCCGCGGCAATTACGAGGCGGCCAAGAAATTTTTTGACTGCATCTCCCTGGGCATTGATGTCTATAATATCAACGGGTTTTATGAGCAAATAACCGGCAAAATTCCGGTGGAATCAATTGATCACAGCTGGTTTCTGGAAAACCTGTCCGAGAACTCCAAAAAGACCTACGAGATTGTCAAGCGCTTTACTGATATCGTCATGGCGATATTGGGACTGATCATTACCGGACTCTTCATCCCGCTGATCGCTTTAATTATTAGATTGGAAAGTCCGGGCCCGATAATTTTCAAACAAATTCGCACCGGCAGAAATGGCAAGCCGTTTATGGCGATGAAATTCCGCTCCATGGTGGCTGATGCCGAAAAGCACGGGGCCCAATGGGCGACCAGAAACGATCCGCGCGTTACCCGCTTCGGGCGCATCATGCGCAAAACGCGGCTGGATGAAATCCCTCAGCTGTTCAATATCCTGCGCGGCGAGATGAGCTTTGTCGGACCGCGGCCGGAACGCCCTGAGTTCATTGAGATGCTGATAAAGGAAATCCCTTTTTATTCTGAGCGTCATTTAGTGCGCCCAGGACTGGCCGGCTGGGCCCAGCTCAAAGGGCCGAGCTATGGCGGATCAAAAGAAGAGACGCTAGAAAAAATAAAATACGACTTATATTATATCAAAAATCGTTCGCTATTTTTTGATATCACCATTATCTTAAAAACCGCCCGCGTGGTGCTGGGCGGCAAGGGACAATAGACAAATCAAAATGAATACTCAAAAAAAAGTCTTGATCATAATAACCAAGGGTGAAATCGGCGGCGCCCAGGAATTCGTAATCAATCTGAGCTCGGGCTTGGCCGATAGCGGATTGCAAGTGTGCATCGGTTGCGGCGATGATGGCAACTACCTAAAACAAAACATCGGCGATCGCATCATAAAATTTGACAGATTCCGTTACTTGAGCAGAAAAATCAACCCGCTGAATAATTTCCTGTTTAT
>CAIOLF010000071.1 GCA_903859075.1 Candidatus Buchananbacteria bacterium | reverse complement strand
GTGGATAACTCAAAATGATAAACTGATAATAACAATGTTTTGTCACTATTTTTTGCCATATTCTATCTAATTTTAATTAAAAAAGCGTAATTAATTTGACAAATAAAAATATTGCGTTCTAGCATTAAAAACTGTTGACTTTAGCTACTCTTTCTGTTAATATGAATCTAGTCGCTTTATTTTTGCTTAATTTCGAGCAGGATTAAGGCAGTATTTCTTCTCATTCAATCTTGAGTAAAAAACCTAGTGTTTTATCGACTCAGAGCTCAATTTTAATAAAAGTAATCAACCCATTTTTCTAAATAAAAAACAGGAAATGGGAACTTTTTTATGTCTGCACAAAATTCCCCAAGCTTTAAGACAATTGGTGGAAGAGTCCGTTTTTGGTCTCAAAACCAGAAAAATCCACTCGATCCGCCGGATCTGATTGAGTTGCAAAAAAAATCCTATAGGTGGTTTTTTAATGAAGGATTAAAAGAATTGTTTGAAGAGTTTTCCCCGATTACCGATTTTATCGGCCGCGATTTAGAGATCTACTTCGGCGAGTATTTTATTGATGAAGCCAAGTTTGACGAGGTGGCCAGCCGCGAAAAGAATATTTCTTTTGAAGCGCCGTTGCGCGTCAACGTAAAATTACTTAACAAAAAAACCGGACAGAGCGTTGACCAAGAAATTTATCTAGGCGACTTTCCGCTCATGACCGACCGGGGAACTTTTATTATCAATGGCATCGAGAGAGTCATTGTTTCTCAATTGGTCCGATCGGCGGGAGTCTTCTTTACCAGTCAGCCGGGCTTTGATCGCAATCTTTACGGCGCCAAAGTAATTCCCAACCGCGGTTCTTGGCTGGAGTTTGAAACGGACGCCAATAACGTCATCTGGGTAAAAATCGACCGCAAAAGAAAAGTGGCCGCGACTTCGCTGTTGCGGGCTTTTGGCTATTCTTCCAATGATGAGATTTTGGAACTTTTCAAAAATGAAGCGCAGGCGCTGCCTTATATTGAAGCGACCCTCAAGAAAGACGCCGCCGAAAATGAAGCCGATGGCTTGATCGAAGTTTATAAGAGGATCCGTCCGGGCGATTTGGCCGCTCCCGACAATGCCAAGCAGCTCATCAATAACATGTTTTTTAATTTTGCCCGCTATGATTTCGGCTCCGTCGGCAGATACAAGATGAACCAGCGTTTTAGCAAGGACTTGCCTATTAATAAAGAAAACAGGATCCTACTGAAGTCAGATATTGCCGATATCATCACGGAAATCGCCCGCCTCAATGAGACGCAGGAAGAAGCCGATGACATCGATCACTTGGGCAACCGGCGCATCAAAGCTTGCGGCGAGTTGGTCCAGAGCAAATTCCGCATCGGTCTGGCACGCATGGAAAGAATCATCAAGGATCGCATGAGCACGCTGGACGTCATTTCTTTGACTCCCACCAAATTAATCAATTCCCGCCCGCTGGTGAGCGTGGTGAAGGAATTTTTTATGTCTTCCCAGTTGTCGCAATTCATGGATCAAGTGAATCCGCTGGCTGAGCTGGAGCACAAGCGCCGCCTCTCGGCCATGGGTCCCGGCGGCCTCTCGCGTGAACGCGCGGGATTCGAAGTCCGCGACGTGCATCAGACCCACTATGGCCGCATCTGCCCGATAGCCACTCCGGAAGGCCCCAACATCGGCCTCGTCGGACACTTGGCCGGCTTTGCCCGCATCAATGATTATGGTTTTATTGAAGCTCCATACTATAAAGTAGTCAATGGCAAAGTCACTGATGAGGTAGTTTATATTGACGGTTTTCAGGAGAATCGGGCCACTACCACTCCTTTTACCGATCGCTTAGATTCGGAAGGGAGATTTTTGGATGAAAAAGTGGTCGCCCGCGTCCGCCTTAATCCGACCGTCACCTCAGCGGAGCATGTTGATTACATGGATGTGGCTTCCAATCAGGTCGTTTCCATCGCCACCTCCCTGATCCCGTTTTTGGAGCATGACGATGCTGTCCGCGCGCTGATGGGCACGAATATGCAGCGCCAAGCCGTCTCGTGCATTAATCCGCAGGCGCCGCTCGTCGGCACCGGCATGGAGGCCAAGGCCGCCCATGACTCCGGCCATTTGATTTTGGCCAAGGAAGCCGGCAAAGTGGTCGCTATCAGCGGCGATAAAATTGATATTTTAAATGTCAAAGGGCATGTTGATACTTATCGCCTCAATAAATACGTCCGTTCCAACGCTTCCACCTGCATCAATCAAAAAATTATCGTTTCCATCAATCAGGAAGTCAAGAAAGACGAGGTCTTAGCCGACGGTCCGGCGACCGATCATGGCGAGCTGTCGCTGGGACAAAATGTCCTGGTGGCTTTCATGCCGTGGCAAGGATACAACTATGAAGACGCGATTATTATTTCCGAACGCCTCGTCCAGCAGGATCGTTATTCTTCCATCCATATCGAAAATTACGTCTGTGAAGTCCGCGAGACCAAGCTCGGTCCCGAGGTCGTCACTTCCGATATTCCAAATGTCAGCGAGGAAAAATTAAAAGACCTTGATGAAGAAGGCATTGTCCGCTTGGGCGCCAGCGTGCGCTCCGGCGATATTTTGGTCGGCAAGATTACTCCCAAGGGCGAGACTGAGTTGTCGGCCGAGGAAAAATTGTTGCGCGCCATTTTCGGCGAGAAAGCCAGAGACGTGCGCGATTCTTCGCTTTATCTGGAACACGGTTCTTCCGGCAAAGTCATTGATGTCAAAATTTTTTCCCGCGAAAACGGCGATAAGCTGTCCGCCGGCATGATCAAGATGATCCAGGTCACGGTGGCCTCTCTGCGTAAAGTCCAAGTCGGCGATAAGATGGCCGGCCGCCATGGCAACAAAGGCGTTATTTCCAAAGTGGTGCCGGTAGAAGACTTGCCGCATTTAGAAGACGGCACTCCGGTTGATATTATTTTGTCCCCGCTGGGCGTCGTTTCCCGCATGAACCTCGGACAAATCTTGGAGACTCACCTGGGACTGGCAGCCAAGACTTTAGGATACAAGATTGCCACCCCGGTATTTAACGGCGTCACGGAGGCGGCTATCCGCTCCGAACTTCAGCGCGCCGGCTATCCCTCCGATGGCCGCATCCAGCTCTACGACGGCCGCACCGGCGAGAAATTCCATAAGACAACCACCGTCGGCTATGTTTATATGCTCAAGCTGAATCATTTAGTGGAAGATAAGATCCATCAGCGGTCTATCGGGCCTTATTCGCTTATCACCCAGCAGCCGCTCGGCGGCAAAGCGCAATTCGGCGGACAAAGATTCGGCGAAATGGAAGTCTGGGCGCTGGAAGCTTACGGCGCGGCGCACACTTTGCAGGAAATCCTGACCATCAAATCCGATGACGTCGTCGGCCGCAGCAAGACTTATGAGTCAATCATCAAGGGCGAGCCGATAGAAAATTTATACATCCCGGAATCTTTCAATGTCTTGGTGCGCGAGCTCAAAGGCCTGGGGCTTAATGTTGAGTTATTGGGCGGAGAAGAATCCACTCTAGCGCCGCGGTACCATCGCCAAGGAGATAAAGAAGAGATTGTGGCCGTAGCCGAGGAAGGGGCTGCCGCTGAGACCGAAGAGACCGAAGATGAGGAGAAGAAAGACAAAAAAAAGAAAAAGAAATAATTTTAGACCACGAATGTGCGAATAATACGCAAATATACAAATAATTAAATTTCATAAATTCGTATATTCGTAATTGGTTCGTAAATTCGTGGTAAATGCCCCCAGAATTTTAAAGCTAATATATGTATGAGGAAAAAAGCCAGAATTTAACTTTCAATGCCATCCGTCTGAGAATGGCTTCGCCGGATGATATCCATAAGTGGTCTCATGGCGAAGTGACCCGTCCGGAAACCATCAATTACCGCACCCAAAAACCGGAAAAGGACGGCTTATTTTGTGAAAAGATTTTCGGACCGATCAAAGATTGGGAGTGCTATTGCGGCAAATACAAGAAAATTCGCTACAAGGGCATTGTCTGCGACAAGTGCGGCGTGGAAGTCACCCGTTCGATCGTCCGCCGCGAGCGCATGGGCCATATCGACTTGGCGGCGCCGGTTTCGCATATCTGGTTTTTGCGCGGCGTCCCCTCAAAGATCGGCTTGGCGCTGGACATGTCTATTCAGAGTCTGGAGCGGGTAATTTATTTTGCCGATTTTATCATTACCAATGTCAATGAAGAGCTGAAGAATGAGACCTATGCCCAGCTGCGCGCCGAGTATAAGCAATTCCGCAAGCAGATTGAGAGCGAATTTGAGAGGAAGGCCGAGCAGCTGAAGGGCGGCGTGGCGGAAGCGGGGCTGTCGGAAGCGGCGGAGAATTTAGCCAAGCAGAAGGACGAAAAATTAAAAGAGTTGGAAGCCACCATGGCTTTGGCGGAAACCGAGCTTAAAGAAATCAAGCCGCTCAAGATTATCAGCGAGTATGTCTTTCATGAGTTATCGCTCAAGTACGGGCATATCTTTGAAGCCAGCATCGGCGCGGAAGCGGTCCGTGAATTATTGTCGCGGATAAATATGGCAGAGACTGTTGCCGGACTCAACGAACAAATAGAGATTTCCACCAGTGTTAAAAAAGACCGCCTGATAAGACGCGCCAAGTTTTTTAATAATTTGCTTAAGAATAAGCTCCGCCCGGAATGGATGATTATGACGGTTGTTCCGGTCATTCCTCCGGATCTGCGGCCGATGGTGCCGCTTGATGGCGGACGTTTTGCCACCTCCGATCTTAATGACCTGTATCGCCGGGTCATTAATCGCAATAACCGCCTGAAGCAATTGTTGGAACTCAATGCTCCGGAAGTCATTGTCCGCAATGAGAAAAGAATGTTGCAGGAAGCAGTGGACTCTTTGATTGACAATAACGCGCGCCACGGCAAGACCGTGGTGGCGTCCACCGGCCAAAAGAGAATGCTCAAGTCTTTGGCTGATATTCTCAAAGGCAAGCAGGGACGTTTCCGCCAGAACTTACTGGGCAAAAGAATTGACTACTCCGGCCGCAGCGTCATCGTCGTCGGTCCGACCATGCGTTTGGACCAGTGCGGCATTCCGAAGGTCATGGCTTTGGAATTATTCAAGCCTTTTATCATTTCTAAGTTAATCCAGCGCGGCACGGTCCACAATATCCGCAGCGCCAACCGCTATATTGAAGGCGGCCACGAGGATGTCTGGGATATTTTAGAAGAAGTCGTTTCCGGCGCCCATGTTTTCTTAAATCGCGCTCCGACGCTGCATCGCCTCGGCATCCAGGCTTTCAAGCCGGTGCTGATCGAAGGTTTGGCCATTCAAATCCATCCGCTCGTCTGCTCGGCGTTTAACGCCGACTTTGACGGCGACCAAATGGCGGTCCACGTGCCGCTCACGGAAGAGGCCAACTGGGAGGCGGCCAATATCATGCTGTCTTCAAAAAATCTGCTCAAGCCGGCTAACGGCCAGCCGATTATTACGCCGCAACAGGATATCGTCTGGGGCTGCTATTATTTGACCACCCAGAATGATAATGAAAATGTCCACGCCTATTCCTCGGTCGGCGAGGCGATTTTGGCCTATGATCAGAAAATAATCACCTTGCAGGATAAAATAAAAATTCTATTCGCCAAGAAGTCCAGCGACAAAGCGGAAATTCTTGAAACTTGCCTTGGCCGCATACTGTTTAATCAAGTGTTGCCGCCGGATTATCAATTTGTCAATGAACGCGTCGGCAAGAAGCAGCTGGGCAAGATTCTTCAGGACATCCTGTATAAATTCGGACCGGAGGAGACCGTTCACGCTCTTGATCGCTTCAAAAATTTAGGCTTCAAATATTTGACTTATTCCGCCCAGTCGCTGGGCATGGATGATTTGGCCGAGGTGCCGGAGCGCAAGGAACTTATCGCTGCCGGCAATAAGGAAGTTGACAACATTGACCAGCAATATCAGATGGGACTGCTTACCGCCGATGAACGCCATGAAAAAATCATCGAGCTTTGGCTCAAAGTCAATACGCAGATTTTGGAAAAAGTTAAGAAAGTGCTGAAGGAAGGCAATAGTATTTTGGCGATGATTGATTCCCAGGCCCGCGGCTCTTGGGGACAGCTGGGGCAGATGATCGGCATGAAAGGCCCGGTGGTCAACCCGGCTTACGAGGTTATTGAATTGCCGGTCAAAGGCAATTTCAAGGACGGTTTCAATGTCTTGGAATTTTTTATTTCCACTCACGGCGCCAGAAAAGGATTGACTGATACGGCTCTGCGCACTTCCTCGGCCGGTTACTTGACCCGCCGTTTGGTTGATGTGGCTCAAGATGTTGTCATTAACAGCGAAGATTGCGGCGACAGAGAAGGCATCGCTATCACCAAGAAAGAAAGCGATATCATGGGCGAGTCTATGATTTCCCGCATTGTGGGGCGTTATTTGGCTCAGGATATTGCCGATCCCAAGACTAATAAGAAGTGGCTGAAAACCGGCGACTTAGTCACGGAGCGGGAACTTGATGCCATCAGCGCCTTAGAACTCGAAGAAGTGCATGTACGTTCTATTTTGACCTGCAAAAATATTCGCGGCGTCTGCAAAAAATGTTATGGTTATGATTTAGCTTACAATAAGCCGGTTGCGCTTGGCACGGCGGTCGGCATTATGGCCGCTCAGAGCGTCGGCGAACCGGGCACCCAGCTCACCATGAGAACTTTCCATACCGGCGGAGTGGCATCCGAAGGCGATATCACCCAAGGATTGCCGCGCGTGGAAGAAATTTTTGAATGCCGTGCTCCAAAAAATAAGGCCATTGTCAGCGATGTGGCCGGAGTCGCCCATATTAAAGAAGGCGCCCGGGAAATTACCAGTGCCGATGGCAAGACAATTTTAAAGACCAGCGGCAAGGAAAGGGTCTTGCAGATCAGTTATGAAGATGCCGCCGAGAAAAAAATCTCTTTGATCAGCAATAAAGCCAATCTTGAAGTAAAAGACGGTGATTTGGTAAAAGCCGGCCAAGTATTATTTACCAATGGCGAGACTACGGCCACTTCACCCATAGATGGAAAGGTAAAATTAGGCAAAAAAGATATTCTGATAATCGGCAAAGAATTGGCGGTTAAGGAATTTTTGGTGCCATCGGCAAAATCTTTATTTATAAAGGACGGCGATAGGGTGGAAATCGGGGATCAGCTGACTGAAGGCAGTTTGGATTTGCAGCAAATTTACAAATTAAAAGGCAAAGAGTTCACCGAACGCTACATTCTGCGCGAAATTCAGCATATTTATTCTTCCCAAGGCCAAAAGCTTAATGATAAGCACGTGGAAACGATTATCCGCCAGATGTTCTCTAAGGTTTATGTCCAAGATGCCGGGGATAGCGACTTTATGCCCGGTGAGGTCATGGAATACATTAATGTTATGGCTGCCAATGATGAATTGGCTAAAAATAGCAAAAAATTGATACAATTTGAGCGCTTGATGCTGGGCATCACCAAGGTTTCTCTAGCCACTCGCAGCTGGCTGGCCGCCGCTTCCTTCCAAGAAACAGCCAAAGTCCTTATTAATGCCGCTATTACCGGAAAAACCGATGATTTATCAGGACTGAAGGAAAATATTATCATCGGCCGTATTATTCCGGCCGGCACCGGGTTTGGTAAGAAGTTATAATTTTGTTTTAATTTAGGCAATATCTCAAGAGGACCACTCCCTAAGCAGGGGAGTGGTTCTTTTAATTAATAATTATGAATTAAGAATTAAGAAATTTAACTCACTATAACCTAATGCCTTATTTCAATCACTAACTCATGCTTTATACTTTACGCTTTGTTATTTTTTGATTTTTAATTTCTAATCAATACTTCATGGTTTATGCTTTGCCTTTTATTATTTAATTTTTATAATTCATGATTCTTAATTCTTAATTAATGCTTCATACTTCACGCTTCATACTTGTGGATAACATCTATTGGAAAGGATTTAATAAAAATGGTATAATAGAAACGATTAAGTATCACTTTATGCTTTTAATCAAGCATTAATTTTGGAAGGTAAATGAGTTATTTTACTACTAACTTTCTCCGGCTCGGTATAGGAGCCGATAAGGTGGCGGGAAAAGCCACTGTTTCTGCGTCCGCGAAAAAGCTAATCCGCATCGGAGAACTGGCCAAATTAGCCGGTGTTTTGTCATCTACGATAAATTATTATACCCGCGAAGGACTGCTGAAATTTGATGATGAAACGCGCGGCGGTTATCGGCTTTATAATCGTGACAATGCCTTGAGCACCATTCATAAAATTCAGGAATTGCAAAAGGAAAAGCGTTTGCGTCTCGATGAAATCAAAAATCATTTAAAATAATTTAAATTTAATTAACAATAATTTAAAAATATGTCACCGCAGACATCAAAAAATCTTTCCCGGAAGCGTCGCTTCCAAAGGTCGTTCCTCCTGGGAGCTGTGGCCCTATTGCCGCTTCTGGCAATTGGCGCTTGGCTTCTTGCCGGTTCGCTTTCGCCACTGGCGCAAGCGGCCTCGGGAATTAATCGCCAAATCAATTACCAGGGTAAGCTCGCCAGTTCAACCGGCGCGGCCATTGCCAATGGCAATTATAATTTCCGATTTTCTTTGTGGGACGCGTCTTCCGGCGGTGCCAATCTTTGGGAAGAGTCCCGGTCCGCGGCCTCCTCCACAGCCCAAGTTGCGGTGACTTTGGGCATATTTTCAGCGGCATTAGGCGATTATGTTGATATTCCGGCCTCGGTCTTTGCCAGCGACAGCGTCTATCTTCAGGTGGAATTTGACTCGGATGGCGATGGCAGTTTTGATCAAATGTTTACTCCACGCAAGCGCCTTACGGCTTCACCTTATGCTTTTAATTCCGATACATTAGATGGATTTAACGCTTCGACCACGGCGGTTTCCAATACTATCCCAGTGCTTGATGGCAATGCCGGGCTGACGGTTGCCGGAGTGACTACGACCGGCGATATTTATGCCGTCGGCAATCTTACAGTACTAGGTGATGCCAATTTTGCCACTATGACGGTGACCAATTTAGTAACTACCAATGTCAATTTGGGTACGGTGACTACCGGTACTTGGCAGGGCGGCATTATCGCCCCGGCTTATGGCGGTACAGGATTAGACACCTCTGCCTCAACCGGCTTTGCTTATATCAATGGCGGTGCCTGGGAAGCGACTACCAGCCCGCTTATTGTTGAAACCGATCCTATTTGGACCGTGGCCTCCGCTTCTTACCTTACCACTACCTCCGCCGCTTCTCTTTATCTCACCACCTCCACCAATCTGACCGTGGCCAACTTCGCCACAGACTCTATTTCCCAATGGTACAATGATGCCGGTTAT
>CAIOLF010000070.1 GCA_903859075.1 Candidatus Buchananbacteria bacterium | reverse complement strand
TTGGCAAAAAACTACTTCCGTTTAACTAAATTTAGCAATTTTTTAAAAAAGAAAAGAGCGCGAAACGTTTCGCGCTCTGAATTAACTCGTGGCCGAACTGATCGGCCGAACTAGACGATGCCGGCGGCGAGAATCGCGCCACCGCTCTGCCGTGGCTCATCAATGTGGACTTCCTTGTCGTGTCTCTCAATGGGCTTCTGCCGCGTCTCGACGAGACTGGCTGCCTGTCTCAGAAAAACAGGCAAATTCTTGTCCCGCGTTAGAAACTCCCACTCCGCCGGCTCGAGCGAATCATAATTCCTAACCGCTCTGAGAGCCATCTCCACCCTCAAGGCAAACTCTTGTTCCGCTTGACGCGAGGCAGGATCCTCCTGCTCCCCTGTCTTACCCATAGTCAACTACCTCCATTGTGTTCAATCCCTATCCAACGACTCTGCTAAAAGAACGACTTCCCTTCTTTACTGGTGCCCGGAGAGAGACTCGAACTCTCATGCCTTGCGGCACGTGCTCCTAAGGCACGCGTGTATGCCAATTTCACCATCCGGGCCAATCCCTACTCTATAAAATAATAAAAAAAAGGCAAAAAGTCAATGTCTTGGCGGCTAACGCCAAAAATGATAAAATACAATCATAAAAATTAAATAACAATTTATGAGGAGGGACTTTGCGAATCTTTTTAAGTTCGCCCTAATATTCATCTTGGGCGGATTTTTTGTTTCCGTGTTTTCTTTTGGCTGGCTGGCTCAAGCGCATATAACAGCCGCTATTCTGCCGGCTCATGATGGCGACATGGCCGCCAACACTGACTGGCAATATACTAATTGTGAGACATCATCCGGTAGTAATACTTATCTGATCCTAAGAAAACCAACTTCCACCTTGATATCTCCAAATATAAATCTAGCCGGACTGATTGAAACAAAAATTAATTTCAAAGCTAGGGCATATGGTGGCACTACTTCCACCAGTAATCTGATAATTATTTCCATATCAACTGATATTGGAGCTAGTTGGAATCAAATCGCCAGCACCTCTCCCACTAGTACCACGCTCCCCGCTGCTCAGCCGGAAATAAATCTCAGCGGCTATCTCGGACAAACAATTTTAATAAAATGGGAAACGCCTGGCGCCACCGGATCAAAGGGAGTCGGAATTGATGACATCAGCATTACCGGCAAGGCAGCTAATATTTCACCGGCAGCTGATGCCGGACTAAGCGAAGCTAGCACGACTCTGGACGATCCTATTTTTTTTGACGGCAGCAATTCTACCGATACTGACGGATTTATCGTCAGCTATTTCTGGAATTTCGGCGACGGCGGCTCAACCGACCTGGCCACCACTTCTTATAATTATCTCTCCGTAGGAAATTTTACCGCGACTCTGAGTGTGGCTGACGATGACGGCGCCACTTCTTCTGATAATATTTTAATTACCGTTGTCAGCAGTACGCCGCCGGAAACGACCTCCACTCCCACTTCCACGCCGGCGATCGCCACCACTACCGAAAGCGGCAACATCATAATCAATGAATTCCTGAGCGATCCTAGTAGCGGCGATAAAGAATGGCTAGAATTATACAATAAGACGACTTCTTCCATTGATCTGTCTGGCTGGACATTTTCCGACAATGCCGCGACCACCACCCTGAGCGGAGTTATCGGCACCACTACTGAAAATAAATATTTGGTGATTGAATTTAATTCCAGACGGCTGAATAATGCCGGCGATATCATCGCTATTCGTGATGCTAGCGGCCAACTAATAGATCAAATCGCCTATGGCAATTACAATGACGGCAATATTGCCGATAACGCGCCTCTGCCCGGCAAGGGCTATGCTTCAGCTAGAATTACCGACGGCAGAAATTCCGGCAATAATAAAACTGATTTTGCCGAGACAATCACTCCCACCAAAGGCGGCGCCAATGTCATCACTCCACGCTCAACCTCCGGCGGCGGCAATACCCAAACGCCGCCTGTCAGCCAGCCAACCTCTACAGCGACTGGCACTGTTAACTATCCGCCAATCGCCTCCGGCACTAAAATTGCAATCAATGAAATTTTTCCTAATCCCGCCGGACCGGATGAAGAAAATGAATTCATTGAACTCAAAAATATCGGCGCCATTGACGTTGATCTGGCCGGCTGGTCGCTCTCCGATGCTACCGATAAAAAATATATTTTAGAACAAGATAAGCTGAATACTTTGGTTAAAGCCGGCGAATTCTTATTGGTCACCAGAAAATTATCAGGCATTGCTCTCAATAATACCGGCAATGAGTCCGTGGAGTTATTTACCCCCGCCGGCGCGATCTGGGATGAAGTCCAATACCTGGGCAAAGACACCGAGGGCAAATCTTACAGCCGCGACTCCGACGGCGAGTGGTTTTGGACCGCCAGCTCCACGCCGGGCGCGGAAAATATTTTTGATCTGCCAACAGAAATCATTGCTACTTCTACCAAAGTGCTGGGAATAAAAATCGCTTCTTCTTCAGAAAACAAAATAATCTTAATTTCAGAAATTTTTCCCAATCCGGATTCCAAAAACGCCTTGAAAGAATTCATTGAATTATATAATCCTAATGATGAGCCGATTGACCTAGCCGGATTTACCATCTCCGATGCCAGCAACCGGACTTACACTTTTAAAAATAAAATTATTGAGCCGCAAGAACACTTAGCTCTATTTCAAACGGAATCCAAAATCAGCTTGAATAATGATGGCGATAATTTGACGCTAAAAAATAGCTCCGGCCAGACCGTCGCCCAATTAAGCTACCAAAAAGCGCCGCAAAACTACTCGCTGGCCCTAAGCGGCAATGGGCAGTACCAATGGACTAACATCATCACGCCGGGGCAAGCGAACAAAATATCCGCGCCGCCAACCGCTAAAATTTCAGTCGGCAGCAAAACGACCACTAATAAAAATGTCGTCCTTTCCGTACCGCTGGAAAATATCCGTGATTATGACGACGGCCAAAAAATAAAAACCACCGGCACGGTCTCGGTAGAGCCGGGAATTTTGGGCGCCAATATTTTTTATCTGGCGGGATCGGGAATCCAGGTCTACTGCTACAAAAAGGACTTCCCGGACTTGAAGCCGGGAGATATTATTGAGATAACCGGAGAGTTATCGCAAAGCGGCGGCGAGAAACGACTGAAAATTACCGATCGCTCAGCCATAAAAATAATCAGCCACGGCCAGCCGCCAACGCCGCATCCGGTGACAGCCAGCGACATCGGAGAAAATTATGAAGGATCGCTCGTAACCATCAAAGGACAAATCATTGAAATTAAAGGCCGATACATCTATTTGGATGACGGCTCCGATGAGGCCAAAATTTATCTTAAAGAGTCAATAAATAATAAAGACCTAAATATCAAAGATGCCGACCGGCTGGCGGTAACCGGCATCGTTTCGCAGACCAGCGGCGGCTATCGCCTCCTGCCGCGTTATGTGAGCGATATAATCGTGGAGACGGCTAGCTCTTCTGCGGTTAGCACCACTGCTTCTGATCCACTTAAAAATAATTCTCCATTAAATCAATATTTAACTGTGATTATTATTTTTTTGGTTGCAATAATAGGGATAATAGGGTTTAAATTTTATAAGAGTAAAAATATTAAATAAAAAGAAAACAGCGGGAGGGTTGGGACCTGTCCGCTGGTGTTGCGATGCGCCGGCGTGAGCCGTATTATTATAGCAACGCCGCATAAAAAATACAACCAAAAAACGGTGGATAATTCCACCGCCTTTTGTCCAAAATTAAATAAAATTATTCACTTTTCCCCTCCTCTTTATCTGCTATTGTTTCAGTTACCTCCGGCTCAGCATCGGTTGCTTTTTCCTCTGTCTTCTCAGCCGGTTCGTCTGTAGTTTCAGCAACGTCTGATTCATTTTCTTCCGTCACTTTTTCTTCCGTTTTTTTACCAATCTCGGAAATAATATCTATTTTCCAACCAGTCAGCTTGGAAGCCAAGCGGACATTCTGTCCGCCGCGGCCGATAGCCAGCGACAGCTGATCGTCTTTGACTTTTACGAGCGCCAGCTTTTCCTCGCTGTTTAACTCCACTGCCAGCACCTTGGCCGGAGATAAAGCGTTAGTAATGAACTTAATTGGATCTTCATCCCAAAGAATAATATCAATTTTTTCGTTATTGAGCTCGGCGATAATCGTCTGGATGCGAGAACCGCGCTGGCCGACGCAGGAGCCGATCGGGTCAATGCTCTCTTCGGTAGAATGTATCGCCACTTTGGCGCGATTGCCCGGCTCGCGGGCGATTGATTTAATTTCAATTAAGCCGTTATTAACTTCCGGTATTTCCAACTCAAAAATCTTCTTGATGATTTCATTATGCGTGCGGGAAACCACCAGCTGCGGTCCGCGCGAAGTCTGCTCAACGGTGCGCAGATAAAACTTCAGCCGATTGCCGACAGAATATCTTTCTTTTTCTATTTGTTCCTCCGGCGGCATAATGGCAATGGCGTGTCCGAGATCAATTAGGACATTGCGGCCTTCGCGGCGGGAAACCGTGCCGTTGACGACTTGATGCTCATAGGCCTTGTACTCTTCAAAAACCATCTGCCTTTCTTCTTCCCTGATCTTTTGAATGATCACCTGCTTGGCGGTCTGAGCGGCCATACGCCCGAAATCACCAGGGATTTCCAGCGGCGTAATTATCTCATCGCTGATCTTATATTTCGGATCAATCAGTGCCGCGTCTTTGAGCTGGATCTCCGTGCGCGGATTGAATTTCTTCACTAACTCTCCTTCATCTTCCATAACAAAAGATTCTCCAGCGGGCCTTGCTGAAGCAATCTCCTCCTCGGTTTGAGCGCCCTCTTCTCCTTCCAATTCTTCCGGCAGATCTTCAACTACCGTCTTAACGTCAAACACCTTGGTATCGCCGGTTTTAGGATCAAAATTGGTGACGATATTTTGCAACTTATTGCCGAAATCCTTGCGATAAGCGGCGGCCAACGCCAGCTCTATCGTTTTAATGACTGACTCTTCGGCCAGATTTTTTTCTTGGCAGATCTGTTGGATAGCTGCCTGGATTGCTGATTGGGACATAAATTATGAATTTAAAATTTTTATGCGATGCTAATATACTAATTCATACTAATGATACGAATTTAATTTATTAGTATAATTAGTATCCATTAGTATATTAGTATCGGTTTAGTATATTTTATAAAAGGCAGCCGTTTCTGGCTGCCATCATCTGACTACAGTATAGCACAGCCGAAACCGTTTGTCAATACCGTCAGACGCAAAAATCTTCGCTGACATTTTTGAACCATTTTATTTTAGCTTTTTTATCGGTTTTATTTATTTCCACGCTGATTATGTCCAGACGCCAAAATTTATCAAGCTGCTTCCATTCCAGATAAGAACCGGCCGCGGAAAGCAGATGGCTTATTTTGCGGCGATCCACCGCTTCCTCCGGATAGCCATAATCCGAGCTCGTCCTGGCCTTGACCTCGCAAAACAAAATCTCATCGCCCTTTTGGGCGATGAGATCTATTTCACCGTAATAAGTCTTAAAATTCCTGCCGACTACGGCATAGCCATAGCTCTGCAAATAATTTTCGGCAATTTTTTCTCCAAATTTACCCAAACGCTGGCGATAATCATTCATTGATTAATCGTTGCCTAATTTCTTCATTAAACGATCACTGACGCCTCCCTTTTTATCAAGAGCTTCCTTTTCTTTAATCCATTCTTTTTCGTATAACGCTTTTACCCGCGTGCTGTATTTATTCAGGCCCTCCCTCAGGTGTTCTTTTTTAAGGATGTCATCGGCGCCGGGATGGGTCAAATGGAGATTCAGCTTGGCATGCAAGTCGCGGCTGACTTCCGGATTATCAATCCACATGCAGGGCAAGAATAAGTTATCATTATAAGGCTGGCGCCGGCGCAATTCACTGAACAATTCTGAACGCATTATCTGCCGCAGCGATTTTTCCTTGATGTTGTCCTGGGCGACGTGTGAAAAAATGCACGGTTCGGCCCAACCCTGAGAAGTGATATGGACATAATATTTGCCGGCAATGCAACCGCCGACAAACGGCGCGTCATTCCAGAAATCAATCACCAAAATCGGCTTGGTCTGGCGGATGCGCTTGTTGAATTCCAGCATGTGCAAGCGCTGCTCCGGAGTCGGCATCAGCGACAAGTCGGGATCCATGCCCACCGGCATATACAAAAACATCCAACCGATCAAAGCGCCCTTCTCAATCATCAAGTCAATGAATTCATCGCTGGTGACAACGGGCTCGTTCTGCTGCGTGACCGCCACCGAATAGCCGAAAGGAACCTTTTCTTCCCGCAGCAGATCCATGGCCGCCAAGACCTTCTTATAGATTCCCGGGTGACGGCGCTCATCGGTCTCTTTTTCAAAACCCTCGATGGAAAGCATTAAAGCGGCATTACCCAGCTGTCTTATCTTCTTCACCCGCTCTCTGGTTAATAAGGTGGAATTGGTATAAATCTGAAAATACATATGCGGGTGTTTTTCCAAAAGGGTAAAAAGATGCTCCCACATGAACGGCTCGCCGCCGAGCACGGTCATAAAAGCCACGCCGATTTCCTCGGCTTCGGTCACCATTCTATCAACCACTTCATAAGGCAAGTCGTCGGCTTGGGAATAATTGCCGGCATAACAGCCCTTGCAGCGCAAGTTGCAGCGCATCGTCGGAGAGAACAAAACAGTAAAGGGCGTAAAACCGCCTTTTTTCTCTTCTTCAAGGCGTTTTTTATCTCTAAGAATAATGCCATCGGCAATCAAATCAACGGCAATTTTCTTGCGCGCCTTGGCATTGGTATTTTTAATGCCCCGGACAATCAGGTCGCCGGCAATGCTATCCTTGAAAGTGCTCTTAATCGCGGCAATCACTTTTTTGCTCTCGCCGGAAGAAATCTTTTCATACAAAGAAAGAATCCTGACAAAGTTGTTTTTGGAAATTGACGGCAGGATAGCGACTATCTGCTCAATAATCAATTTCTTCGATACCTCTTTGATTTTTTCCACTAACGAGGAAAATGTGTTTTTTTTGTCCGCCATATTTTGCTAGTTAAGATCCTCCTTGACCTTTTATTTAATAATTTTTATTTTTTTATTTGATAAAAATCAGCCCGAAATGATAGGGGCCGGCGGAGAACTCCTCCAGCAGCCGCAGGCCTATTTTCTGGCCGATTTTTTTTATTTCTTCCGGGTCGGGACGAGCGGCTTCCGGCGGTCCAAAACCAATCGCTGCTTGCGCCTTGAGCCAATCAATAATCATTATCTTGCCGCCGGCCTTGAGCAGCCGCTGGCTCTCCTTGATGATCAGTTCCTTCTTCTTGGACTGGAACAGGACATTATGCAAAAAAATAATATCCAGCGTTCCTTCGGGAATCCTGGTCGCTCCCAGCATTTCCAAATTAGACCAGACCGTTTTGACATTGTCCAGGCCATTCTGCCTGGCGATATTAGCGACCGACTCTAGGGCGGATTTTAGGATATCAACGGCATAAACAACTCCGCTTTTGCCGACGCGCTTAGCGGCGATCAAGGCAAAATAGCCCAGGTTGCCGCAACCCAGGTCCCCGACAGCCATACCAGCATCTACGCCTATTTTAGCTAAAACATCAGCTTTTATTAGTTCATTTTCGTTTTGTACCGGCATTTTTAATAATTATTTTATGTATCTATATTAACACGATTACCTGATCTAGGCAACACTTTTAAAGCCGCTAAGCGGCTTATAGCTCAGACGGTGAATCGGACTGACGCCGTATTTTTTTATCGCTATCTGATGCCGGGCCGTGCCATAGCCCTTATTATCGCCAAAACCATATTCTCGGAATTTTTCTTGATAATAATCCATCAGCCGATCGCGAGCCACCTTGGCAACAATTGAGGCGGCGGCGATAGTCAGAATTTTCCGATCGCCCTTGATAATGCTCTGCTGCCGCTGGCCAAAATTTTCCAGCCGCAAGGCGTCAATAAGCAAATATTGCGGCGATTCTTTCAATCCGGCAAGGGCCTGCTCCATGGCCAATTTTATGGCAACGACAATGCCGCTGGCGTCAATAACCGCGGAGGCGACAACGCCGATGCCAAAATCGAAATTATCAGTCAACTGTTGCGATATTTTTTCCCGGCCTAAAGCCGTGACCAGCTTGCTGTCGCGGATGCCTTTTATTTTTTTCAGCAACGGATCATAAATGATGGCTGCCGCCACGACCGGACCGGCCCAAGAGCCGCGTCCGACCTCATCCAAACCGGCGATGAATTGATAGCCGGAAGCCGCTAACTCCTTTTCCAATTTGGCGGAAGGATAGATCATCGAACTAAGCTGGTCAAATATTTATAGGCGGAAAGAGCGGCTTTGGCGCCGGCGCCGGCGGCAATAACAATCTGTTTGAAAACAACGTCCGTGCAATCGCCGGCCGCCAAACTTCCCGGCACCGAGGTGTTGCCGTTATTATCAACGATAATTTCTCCGATGGAATTGAGTCCCACTAAATCCTTGAGCCAAGCGGTGCGCGGTTCATAGCCGATCTCAATGAAAATCCCTTCCAGATCCAGTTCTTCTTTCACTTCCGGATTCTGTGAATTGTAAATTTTAATGCCGGAGACCTTTTTATCTCCTACTATCTCCGCAACTTGGGTATTAGCGCGGATTTCCACGTTAGCTAGAGCGCGGGCGCGCAAGAGCATCCCGCTTTCCGCCCGGAATTGGTCCGTGCGATGAAGAAGATACACTTTCTTGGCCAAACCGGAAAGGTATAAGACCGCATCCAAAGCCGAATTGCCGCCGCCGATTACGGCTACCGTCTTATCGCGATACAGCGGGCCATCGCAAGTGGCGCAATAAGTGACTCCTTTTCCGCTAAGCTCTTTTTCTCCGGGAATGTTCAGCTGGCGATGGCTCAATCCGAAAGCCAGCAAGACGGCTCCGCCGGAAAATTTCTTGCCGCTGTCCAATAGTATTTCAAATCCTATTTTCTGTCTGGCTATTTTTTGCGCTTCGCCGAATTCAAATTCCACCCCCAGACGTTTGGCTTGGTCCTGGAATTTCTGCATTAAATCGTAACCGGATATCTCGTTAAAGCCGGGATAATTTTCCACTTGATGGGTCAGGATCATTAAGCCCCCGACTTGTTTGGCGATCACCAAGGTGGAGAGATTGCGCCGAGCCGCGTAAATCGCGGCGGACAGTCCGGCGGGGCCGGCTCCGATTATGATAAAATCATATTTTTCTTTTTTGGGAGTCATACTATAATTATAT
>CAIOLF010000069.1 GCA_903859075.1 Candidatus Buchananbacteria bacterium | reverse complement strand
TTCCAGATAATACTGGCCTTCCCCGACTAAAAAGATATAACGGCCTTCTCTGTCGGTAACCCGTGATTGCAGCAGCTTCCTGGTCTTGGAATCATAAAGGCGCACCACCGCCAGGTCAACCGGAGTCTTGGTGATGGAATTATAAACAACGCCCCAGCCCTTTTTCTTGCGCCAGACCAAGAACCACCATGGCTCGGTGAACAGGAATTGCAGATAATAAATCAAATCCCAAAAAGGCACTGCGGTAAACAGATTGACAAGCGCTATTGCCAGGACCGTCGGAATGATAATGTCGCGGTTAGCTTTCTGGACTGTCGGATTATTAATGATGTCGCTGACGGCAGATACGGCATTTACCGGCGTCAGCGCGATATTGTCATTAATGACATTATTTTTAACCTCGATATCCTGCCGCGATTCTTTATAATCTTCCTTTACCGCCACAACCGTATAATGGCCATCAGGCACCATAAATCCATAAGCGCCCTTGACTTCAGACTTAATGGGATTTTTTACGCCATAACCGGCAAACAACGCGCCATCTTTATAGAGGTACAGCGAAACATCAGTATCGGGCAACTCCCGGCCTAAACTGGAAATAACCCGGCCATAAGGAAGGACTTCCAGGGTATATTGCTTTTTGGCGTAGGTCTTGTCTGTATAAAAAGTCAGCAATTCCAGCGGATATTTGCCAATTTTTGCCGGCAGGTCAAAAGAGGTCTGATAATTTAAACCGCCGCCGTCAAGAGCCATCAGATATTCTCCGCCATTAAGCCGCACAATCAGCTTGTCTGCCGGCTTGGCCAAAGAAGCGGCCAGAGCGCGGACATTAAAATTCTGCGACGGCAAAGAAACTAATTTATTCTGATTATCAGGAATTATTTCCAAGGCGCCGTTATTCACGAAATAGGAAAAATTCGGAGAAACATCGACTAGCTGGCACTCGGGACAGATTTCTTCTTGCGGCGGCTTCTGGACTGTCACGGCGGTACAGCCGCAATTGACGGTCTTGTTGCCGCTATAAGTGACAAAAACGGTATAATAATAGCTCTGGCCGGCTACCAAGCCGCTATCGGAAAATACCTGGCCGATGCCGCTGAAAACAGAGTTTCCCTCGCTGATGCTTTTGACGCAGGCGGTATCAGAACGGCGCCAATCTATTTTTTCCAAAGAAAAGACGCCAGTCTCATTCTGAGGATTGACCCAAGAGAACTGGGCGGTATTTTCAGCCAGCTGATTATTGATATTTGCGGGACAGCGCGCTTCCGTGACCGGCGCTAATGCCGGCACGGATCTCAGGCAGACGCCGGGAGAATACTCGCCATAACTATTCTGGATGAATATCTTATAATCATAAGTCTGCCCGTTGGCCAAACCGGAATCAGTATAGCTATGATTGGCGCTCTCCAACAATGTTTTGCCATTGGTAAACGCCGTAGAAGCGCTGCAAGCGCCATCTACCTTGATAAGCACGGCCTTTGAAAAAATAAAATCATTGCCGCTGTTACTGGCGGGATTAGACCAGGATAAAGTAATCTGGCCATTGCCGGGCACGGCTCTGGCATTAAACGCCTCGCTGACGCTGCGGCGAGCCGAGGCATAAACGCCGGTAGAGTAAGCGAGTTGGGTGTTATAAATACAAGCGGTATAGCCATAGGTCTGATTGAGAACAGTATTTTTATCTCCGGGAATCACTTCGGAACTTTTAGCGGTTTTTTGCGAAGTACTCTTATAAAATTCAGCGGCAGCGGTTGCCGGGCAGGATGTCTGGCCGTTATAAATTATCAAGCCGGCGATATCATTATAGTCGGGATAAATCAGATGCAGCTCAGTGCCTTGGCTTTTGGCGCTAACCGTGAACGGAGAAACATTGCCGAGGCCGCAGGAATTACTGAAAGTTCCGGAATAGTCGGCAAAATATGAACCGGAGACAGCGTGGATCCTATAAGAATAATTGGTAGACTGCGATAAACCGCTCAGATTGGCTGTTTGAGTGATGCTTGAAGTCACATCCAGATGCGTCATCTTGCCAATATTATCCGTCGGCCAATATTCAACATAGCCGGTACTGATCACGGGAGAACCGGCAGGCAAAAGGACAACCTGCCAGGAAACTGCAGCTGATTGGCATTGTTGCGCTACGCCGACTTGAGTGATACTGATGGACTGCGTAAATCCCGGACCGCCGCAATTGTTATTGGTACAGCTGGCAGAACAAGATTTAGAACAAGGGCCATTGGCAGTTCCTAAGTCGCATTGCTCGCCCGTCTCCACCACGCCATTGCCGCAAACCGGCGGCGGAGCCGGAACGGTAGCGGAAATATTGAGCGCGCCAGTAGTGGTAGCGGCCTGGACGCTTATCCCTAAAGCAATGGATAACGCGGCAACGCCTATTATAATGCCTGACAGGGAGAGGAGTTTTTTCATAAATAATATGGAAATTATGAAATTAAGAAATTTAGAAATTAAGGAAAATACATCAAACGCAATTATTTTAATTATTGCATTATTATCGAATCTTAATTAACCCTTAATTTCTTCATTTCTTAATTTCTTAGTTTCTTTTTTATTTCTAACTTTATCTTTTACTTTTTTTTCTTCGATCTGGCAATGCAGACGATTATTAAAACGACGGCTATTAATACTAATATTATCGTCCGCCACGGG
>CAIOLF010000068.1 GCA_903859075.1 Candidatus Buchananbacteria bacterium | reverse complement strand
CCGGTACCGCTGCATTTGCGCAACGCCCCGACTAAGCTGATGAAAAATCTTGGCTATGGCAAGGACTACAAGTATAGTCCGAAGTATGATTATCAAGAGGAACAGGATTACCTACCTGATACACTCAAAGGACGGAAATATCTTAAGAATTAAGAATTATGAATTATGAATTACGAATTAAATTTCTTAATTCTTAATTCTTAATTTTTAATTATAAAACCGTGTTAAAAGAAAAATCAGCCGGAATAATTTTATATCGTGTTGACGCGCAAGAAGGAGTGCAATATTTATTATTGTATCTGCGCGGCGATTATTGGAATTTTTCCAAAGGCCACATCGAGGAAGGGGAGAGCGAGGCGGAGGGAGCAATTCGGGAGCTGGAAGAGGAGACGGGAATTAAAATTAAAGCAGTGATTGACGGCTGGCGCCAGCAGACGCAGTTCTTTTATAAAGAATCGCATGGAGATAAGGCCGGTGAGTTTATTAGAAAAGATGTGGCCTTGTATTTGGCCGAGTTGCCAGCGGGCCAGCAAGTAAAACTGCTAGCTAACGGAGGCAAAGGGGAGAGAATTAACGGCTACGGCTGGCTGCCCGTCAAGACGGCGCTCAAGTATTTGAAGTTTAAAAATTTGAAAGAAATATTGACCGAAGCGGATTCATATTTGAGACAAAAGCTTGGGAAATAAAAATAGTATTATTCTTAATTCTTAATTAATTCTTAATTTAGAAAGCGGGGTGATAATCATGGAAAAATTAATCGGCAAGATCACGCATTATTTCCCAAAAATCGGCGTCGGCGTCATAGAGATCGCCGCTGGTGCGCTTAGCGTCGGCGATACCATCAGCATTAAAGGCGGGGATCGCGATTTTACCCAGGAAATTTCCTCAATGCAGATAGACCGCCAAGAGGTGCAGACGGCCTCCGCCGGACAGGCAATTGGCCTTAAAGTCAATCAGGCAGTCAAAGAAGGGGACGAGGTATACAAGATAGCTTAGTTTTTTTAAATGGAACATATTAGAAAGAAACTTTTACTCCATACCTGCTGCGCCACTTGCGGCGGGTTTTTGGCTTCTAAGCTGGCTGCTGATTATGAAGTGGCGATATTTTATTATAATCCTAACATTTTTCCGGCCGAAGAGTACGCCCGGCGGCGCGATGAAGCGAAAAAATTTTTTACCGACCAAGGCTATCAGTTTATTGAAATTGATCCCAACCATATTAAATGGCGGGAAATGGCCGTCGGGCTCGAGCGAGAACCGGAGCGGGGGAGACGCTGTGAACTTTGCTGTCGTGAGCGCCTGGAAAAGACGGCTCTCCATGCTAAAAAACAGGGCTATGATCTGTTTGCCTCAACCTTGGCTATTTCTCCTCATAAAGATGCTACGTTAGTAAATCGCCTAGGCGAAGAATTAGCTGATCAATATGGCATAGGATTTTTGGCCGGTGACTGGAAAAAGCAAGATGGCTTTCGGCAGGCCATGGCAGTAAGCCAGGAGCACAATTTCTACCGCCAGAGCTACTGCGGCTGTGAATATTCACAACTTGAAAAGTAGCAGGGTTTTATGGTATAATCATATCAATTAAACAGTTACCAACTAGTACGATTACTACCAAAGAATAATTTTATGTCACCGGAAAAATGGAAATCAATCAAAGGGCAGATTCTTGATGCTTTTAAGAACGTGGAAGAAACTAAAGAGCCGCTGCCAGAGCCGGAGATCGGAGAAAGGGAAACGCTGGAATTTGACGGTCCCATGGGCCGGATGCGGCTAGAATTTATCACTCGGCCGGTGGTATTGGATAAAGTCACCCATGGTTCGCGGCGCATCGGCTCCGAGCACGGCGTAGAATATATTTATTCCAAGGATGAGTTTTCCCATGCCTTACACGCCTACAAATGGGATGAGGGCCAAAGTGATTGGCTGGAAATTGATTTGAAAGGATCGTTTACTAGCTTTTAGCCGTTAGCTTTTAGACATTAAAATAAAACATTAATTAATAAAGTACAAACCCATGCTTAACTCCATGCTCAAAAGCAAAAAAGCCTCCGCCGCGGAGGCAGTGACCCACGGCTTTATCGCCGGTATGGTCGAGGCAGCCTATATTATCCTGGTTGCTATTTTCTTCATCGTTGCCGAAGCGGTTTTCCCGCCCAGTTCAGAGTTATTGGTATTTGGCGCTGTCGCCTTGATAATTTTATTTGTTTTCAGCGCCGCCCTGTCTCTGATTTTGATTTTCTGCCATCCTCTTAATTATCTGCTGGCCGGAAAAAAAGCCGAGGCTAAGGAATGTCTCGGCGCCACAATGCTGACTTTATTTGGCGCCTTTTCCTTAGTAATGTTTATGGGCATCACCCTTTCTAATTTAAAGTTTTAAATTATTTGGTATGGCAAAAAAGAGTATTTCTAAAGTGGCGAATAAGCGGGAGCTATTTTGGTGGCTGCCCGAGGTTATGCCGTTGCTGGTAATATTGGCAGTGGCTCTCAGCGCGACTTATTTTGTCGTCCAGTACCACGGTTCAATGAGTTTTGATTTCAGCCAGAAAGCAGCTGGGCGCACCATTGTAGACGTGATTCAATTGGAAAATAAATATGCAGGCGGATTTAAGGCAGTCGTTAATGCCTATCTGGAATCCATCGATGTCCGTGATAGCGGATTTATAGTCAAGACCGAGCAACTGAAAAAACGGCTGCTGGCTTTAGTGGTGCCGGCGAAATATCGCGACCAGCACTTAGCGGTAGTCTTGACTTTGGATAAGATGGAGACCGACTCGCAGCAAGGCGATTGGCAGGCCGTCGCCGCTGAAATGGAAAAGATTAAGCAGAACTGCCAATCTTTTTAGTTAAGAAATTCCCCCAAATTTTTCTATGTTATTCGCCATTATCAGATTGCTACCGTTTATTATCCCGATATACTATTTTGCTTCACTTAAATCCTTGTTTTATTTTAGCGGTTGGTGGCCTTTCGTGCTTGCTTCCATTATTGTCGTAAATATCATCTATCTTTTGTTGTTACGAATAAAGAGCAAGGATAAAAAGGTCACCGCTGTTTTGTTTTATAGCATTATTTACGCCGTTTTCGGTTTTATCTATACTCTGATCTTAGAGAATTCGCTGTTTATAAATCTGTTTTTAGTTTTTTGGTCACTGATTTATTTTGTTTATTGGGAGGCGGTTTTCCATCATTTCTATCAGACGCAGAAACGTTCAATTTTGGAGATGAAAAACATCATTTTATACTTGAACATGATCATTGTTTTTATTTATTCGGCCTTGCTGGTGAATCTTAATATATTTTTAAGCTTGGATTGGTACTGGGTATTGCTGATCGCGTTTTTTGTTAATCTGTCATTGCTGATCAATTTTTTTCTTTTTAATGACTGGCCGCCGGGAAAAAATAAGTTGACCATTGTTATTCTTGATTTGATTCTACTGCAGATATTGGGGGCGGCGATCTATTTGCCGATCAGTTTTTACGTGGTGGCTTTCATTGTTTCCCTGGGTTATTATTGGCTGACTTCATTTTACCTTCTAAGCGTCAGCAACGGCCTGAGCTACGTTAAACTGATCAAGTATCTGGCCTTTGGCTTTATTATCGCTTTATTAGTTATTTTGACATCTTTTTGGCTTTAAGTTAATTAAATATTTTTATATGAAAAAAATCAGTAACGCGTTTTTAGTGATCATTCTGGCAGTTATCTTTGGCTTTGGCTCCGGGATAGTCGGCTTTATCGTTATTGGCGCCAATCAGTCTTTACTGACTTTTTGGGGGCGTCTCAATATCTCCAGCGATAATTCTTCCGGCCAGATAATTATTGACCGCCCGCGCAATGTCGTCGTCCAGCAAGATCTTCAGCTCAAGCAAATTCAAAATGATCTTTTGCCGTCGCTAATCAATGTTTACAGCGCCAAGAAAGGTGAAACGATACTGGATAAGGCCAACACTAAGAATAATTTTGTCGGCCAGGGATTTGTCCTGACCGCTGACGGCTGGATAGTGACAGTAAAATCAGTCATTGCCAATCCCAAGGGAAAATATTCGGCTGTCGGCTATGAAAATAAGCAGTATGGTTTGGATAGTTTTATCGAGGATCCGATTTATAAGATTGAGTTTGGCAAAGTCCCGGCCAAAAATTTACCGGTTGCTAAATTAGGTACCATCAGGGATTTACAGATTGGCCAGACAGTCGTCCTGATTTCCGCTCGCAACAATTTCTCTCTTAGTCAGATAAAAAAAATCGGTTACGATTTTAATGCCCCGACGGAGGCGATTTTACCTTCTGATTTGATCCAGCGGGAGATTATTCTTGACACTGTTCTTGATACCTCGACTAACGGAGCGGTAGTGGCTAATCTCAAGGGAGAAATTATCGGCTTAGTAAACGCCGGAAAAGTAATTCCCGTGGATTATTTCCGGACAGCCGTTAATCAGGTGTTAAACGGCAAAAAGATCTCTTATCCGATGTTGCAAATACAGTACCTGGATCTGGCGCAAGTGGAGGGACTGTATGAAATCGGACCAGTGGGAGCTTATGTTATGTCAGCAACCAAAGATAGCCCGGCTTTTGATAAGCTTAAAGAGGGGGACATAATCAAGAAGGTCAATGATACGGAACTCAATGCTTTTGTGGGACTGGCTGAAGCCATCAGCGGTTATAAGCCGGGAGATAAAGTAGAATTGCTTATTTCCCGCAAAGGCCAGGAACAAAGTCTGCAAGTAACGCTCAAATAATTTATTTATTTAACCATTTAGCTATTTGATATCTTAATATCCCAATTCCTTAATTTCCTAATTTTCTAATTTTTTCTTTTCGAAATTTTTATGTCTTTTATCCATCTCCATACTCACTCTCATTATTCTCTGCTTGACGGCTTGGGACAAATTGATGATCTGATAAAAAAGGCGCAGGAATGCGGTATGCCGGCCTTGGCGATCACGGATCATGGCGTAATGTACGGCGCGATTGAGTTCTATAAAAAAGCGAAGAAGGCGGGACTAAAGCCGATTATCGGCGTTGAGGCCTATGTGGCCAGAAATGGCCACCAAAATAAACGCGCCAAGATCGACGAACGGCCGTATCACTTGATACTGCTGGCCAAAAACGAACAGGGCTATAAGAATTTGGTAAAACTGACGACCATCGCCCATCTGGAAGGATTTTATTATAAGCCGCGAATTGATTTTGAATTGTTAGAGCAGTACCATGAAGGATTAATTTGCACGACGGCCTGCCTAGCCGGAGAATTGGCCAATCATATTTTGGGCGGTAATCTGGAATTAGCGCGAGAAATGATCAGACAATATCAGCAGCTGTTCGGTAAAGAAAATTTTTATTTGGAGGTGCAGCATCACGAGAGCATTCCGCAACAGCGGCAAGTCAATGAAGCTATTTTTCAGCTGAGCGTGGAATTGGACGCGCCGGTGATCGCTACTAACGATATTCATTATCCCAATAAGGATGACGATTACGCGCAAGATGTCCTGCTTTGCATCCAGACCAAGAAAGTTCTTTCCGATACCGACCGGATGTCCTATATTGGCATCGACCTGTCTTTCCGCAGCGAGCAGGAGATGCAAGAATGTTTTACTGAGCATCCGGAGGTGATTGAAAATACGGCAAGAATTGCCGAGCTGTGCAATTTGGAATTACAACTGGGCAAACCGATTCTGCCGCATTTTGCTTTGCCGGCAGGAATCACTCCTGATGGCTACTTGCGCCAGCTGGCGCAAGAAGGATTAATCGGCCGCTACGGCGAAAGCATCGGCGAAGAGATAAAAACCCGGCTGGAATACGAGCTGAGCGTCATTGAAAAGACAGGTTACGCCGGCTACTTCTTGATTGTTTCTGATTTTATTACTTGGGCCAAGGACAATGGCATTATCGTCGGGCCGGGACGCGGCAGCGCCGCCGGCAGCTTGGTTTCTTATCTGACTAGGATTACTGATATCGACCCAATCAAATATAACTTAGTGTTTGAGCGCTTTCTCAATCCGGAACGTATCTCCATGCCTGATATTGATACTGACTTTGCCGATTTGCGCCGTGACGATGTCTTGCGCTATGTCAGCGAAAAATACGGCAAGGATCATGTGGCGCAGATCATCACTTTTGGTACGATGGCCGCCAGAAATGCCATTCGCGACGTCGGCCGGGTCATGGGTTTGCCTTATAATTACTGCGATCGCGTGGCCAAGCTGATTCCCATGTTTACCAAGCTGGACAAAGCGATTGAGATCGTGCCGGAGCTTAAAGAAATTACCGCTGATCCGGACGGCCAGAAACTCATCAATACCGCCAAGCGCTTGGAGGGCGTTGTCCGCCACGCCTCCACCCATGCTTGCGGCGTGGTGATCACCCCGGAATCGTTGGATAATTATGCGCCGCGGCAGCTGGGCAGCGCCGGAGAGAATTCTATCATTGTGCAATATGAAGGCCACTCAGTCGATGATCTGGGACTGCTCAAGATGGATTTTTTAGGACTTTCTAATTTAACCATTATTGAACAGACGCTGGAGGTCATTAAAAAGATACACGGCATAAATATTGATATCAGCCAGATACCGCTTGATGATAAAAAAGCTTTTAAACTTTTTCAAGACGGCAAGACCACCGGCATCTTCCAGTTTGAGTCGGCCGGCATGAAAAGATATTTAAAACAGTTGCTGCCGACTGACTTGGAAGATGTTATCGCCATGGTGGCGCTCTACCGCCCCGGTCCGATGGAATATATCCCTGATTATATCGCCGGCAAGCATGGGCGGAAGAAGCCGCAATATCTCCATCCCAAGCTGAAGCCGATTTTGGAGCGTACTCATGGCGTGGCCGTTTATCAGGAACAGTTGCTGCAAATCGCCCGTGATCTGGCCGGATTTACATATGGCGAGGCCGATATCCTGCGCAAGGCCGTCGGCAAAAAAATCAAAGAGTTGCTTAAAGAACAAGAAGTGAAAATGATTGAGGGCATGATAAAAAATGGCATTGGATCCTCGGTTGCCAAAAAGATTTGGGAATTCATTTTGCCCTTCGCTTCTTACGGCTTCAATCGTTCCCATGCCGCCTGCTACGCGATGATCGCCTATCAAACCGCCTATCTTAAGGCCAATTATCCGGGCGAATTCATGACGGCGCTCTTAACTTCCGATCAGCAGAATTCCGACCGCATTGCCATTGAAGCGGAGGAATGCCGGCAGCTGGGAATTGAGGTCTTGCCGCCGGACGTCAACGAGAGTTTTTCTAATTTTACTTTAGTGGCCCAGAGCCTGAAAGAAAGTCAGCCACGCATCCGTTTTGGCATGCTGGCAGTCAAGGGTCTGGGAGAAAATGTCGTCAAGGCGATGATTAAAGAGCGTAAAGCTAATGGCCGCTATCTCAGCTTGGAGGACCTGTTAAAACGGGTAAAATCTAAAGATCTTAATAAACGTTCTCTGGAAGCGATGGCTAAGTCCGGCTGTCTTGACAGCTTGGAGGAACGCAATAAAATTTTATCCAACATGGATAGGCTGTTGTCTTATATGGCTCAGGTCAATAAAGACGAATCAAGTTCACAGCATAATTTACTAGGCTTGTTGCCGGGGGCTCAATTTTTTTGTTTGCGCTTGGAAGAGACGGAGCCGGTTGATAAAAAACAAAAATTAAATTGGGAAAGGGAATATCTCGGGCTTTATGTTTCGGAGCATCCGATGAGTCATTTACGCCCGCTGATAAAGGATTACGTAGTCGACTGCTCGATGCTAAAAAATTGCGTTGGCGGCTCGGAAGTTCGCGTGGCCGGAGTTGTCACTACCGTTAAAAAAATTCAGACCAAGAAAGGCGATTCCATGTTGTTTGTAAAGATTGAGGACAATCGCGGCGACGTGGAGATTTTGGTTTTTCCCAAGGTATTGGAGCAGGATCAGCATCTCTGGCGAGAAGACAATATCATAATTTGTTCGGGAAAGATTTCTGAGAAAGATGAAGAAACGAAGATACTCTGCGATTGGGCTTGGCCGCTCTCCGAACACAATCTAGATGAAGTTTTGCAGAAAATCGCCTCGGGCGCCGGCAACCGCCAAGGAGCCCGCGGTTTTTATAATAAAGCGGCCGCCGCCGCTCCGGCAGAAAAATTCGTCTCCTTGACCATCAGTGAGCCGGTTGATTTTGACGTTTCCCGCAAGCTGAAGGCGGCTATTTATGATTATCCCGGAACGGCCATAGTGGAGATAATCGTTAACAAAAAGAATGGTTTAAGCCAGAAGATAAAGACCAGTTTTCGCGTCAATTATAATGATCGTTTTATTTCGTTGGTGGAAGGCTTGCTGGGCCAGGGTAAAATAGCGCTTAACTAATAATAATTCTTGTGTTATAATATAAAAAATTTAACATACTAAAAAATAATTAGATTTTTTAAAAATATGCCCCACAAACCGGTAACAAACAAAATGTATCGCAATATCTCGTTGACTTTCATTGTCTTCGCTTTGATGATATTGTCGGCGATTTTCCTGTTCTTTTATTCGCAGGCGGTAGTTATCGTCACCCCTGATTCGCAGGATATTAATTTAAGTTTTAACGTGGAAATCAGGGAGAATCCGACTTTGGAGCAATTGGCCGAGCAGGATGTCGTTTATGGCAAGGTAGAATCAAGCGCCAGGGATGAGAGCGGCAGCTTTGATGTGCTGAGCACCAAGACGGTAAGCTCAACCGAAATCGGCAAGGTGAAATTGATTAATAATTCAGCCAGCAACCAGCCACTAATGCAGACGACGCAGCTACAGGCGGAAAACGGGGTGATTGTCCGTACCAGCCAGATGGTCACCGTGCCGGCCGGCGGCAGCGTCGAGGCGTCTGTCTATCCTAAAGATCCGGCAGTTTTTTCAACTATTAAATCCGGCAAGCTGACCATCATAAGACTGGCAGCGGCTTTGCAGGATAAGATTTATGGCGAGCCAATAGGCGAATTAAGCAACGGGCCGCGCGAAGTCAAGGTTGTTTCCGACGGCGATGTCAATCGGGCCAAGGAAGAGCTGCAGAAAAAAGTGACGCAGTCAGCCCGTCAAGAGTTTAAGCTGTCAGAAAACAATCCTTTGGCAGTGACAATAACTGAGTTTAAGACGGATCGCGTAGCCGGTGAAGAAGCGCCCGCGGTAAACTATACGGCTAAAGTAAAAATCAGCACGATTGCCATCAATAAAGACCAGCTCAACGACTTAATCAAGCGCAAAGTGGAAAAATTGCATCTCAATGGCCTTAATATCAATAATATTGATACCAGCAATGTCAAATATTCGGTTATTGAGCCGGATCCGGGATCAGAGGCGGTAATGATCAAAGTTGATTATCTGCTTAAAGCGATGCTCGCCGCTGATAATAGTATCCTGGATCGGAAAAATTTTGTCGGCAAAACTATTGACGAGGTGCGAAATTACGCCGGCAAATCGGAATTGATAAAGAATGTCGAGATTCATGTTTCCCCTTATTGGCAGAAACATCTGCCCGGGCAAGAGGGAAGGATTAAAGTGATTGTGAAATAATCTCATATTTTAAAGACCCCGTCCCGCTAAGCGGGGCGGGGTCTTTGCATTGATTTTTTGGCGGTTTTTTGTTAAAATCATCCTATTATGATTGAGCTGAAAAAATATCATCTCTGGGTGCTGGGATGCCAGATGAATAAATCAGACGGAGAGAGAATCGCCGGCGTCCTGCAGTCCTGCGGCCTGAAGCCAACGCTTAAAGAAGCGGAGGCCGATTTGCTTGTCGTCGTGGCCTGCTCGGTCCGTCAGGCGGCCATTGACCGCATCTATGGCAAGGCGCGGCAATGGGAAAAGAGGCGGGGTTCGGGAAAATTATCGACTATCCTGACTGGCTGTGTTTTGGATTTGGATAAGAATAAAATGAGAGAATTTTTTGACCTGATTATTCCCATTAAGGATATTAAGCGTCTGCCGGATTTTTTGGAGAAAAAAGCCAATTTAGATCTGGCAGCCGCCAGCTATTTGAAACTGCCGCCGCGATATGGCAGTAAATTTCAGGCCTATGTGCCGATTCTTACTGGCTGCAATAATTATTGTTCTTATTGCGTCGTGCCTTATGTCCGCGGGCGGGAAATTTCTCGGCCGGCTAAAGAAGTTATGGCTGAGTGCCAATGGCTGTTGCAAAACGGCTATAAAGAAATAACTCTCATCGGCCAGAATGTTAATTCTTATCAAAGCGGCCGCTATGACTTTCCTGAATTACTCGAAGAAATAGATAGTTTAAAAGGAAATTTTTGGTTGCGCTTTGCCACCTCTCATCCTAAGGATTTGTCTGATGAGCTGATTGAGGCAATGGCAAGAGGGAAGCATCTTACGCCTCACTTGCATTTGCCTATTCAGTCCGGCGACAAAAAAATTTTACAGGCCATGAACCGCCATTATACGCCGGGCCAATATTTAAAACTGGTCGCTAAAGTCAAGCAGCGGATTCCCGGGCTGATGATTTCCACCGATGTAATTGTCGGTTATCCGGGAGAAACTAAGAGCCAATTTAATAACACCGCCAAAATAATGCGCCAAGTTCTATTTGATATGGTTTACATCAATAAATATTCCCCGCGCGGCGGTACGGCGGCGGCCAAACTAGCCGATAATGTCAGCTGGCGGGAGAAAAAGCGGCGGGAAAAAGTCTTGAACGGAATTTTAAAGCGAACGGCTTTAGAGCGTAATAAAAAATTAATCAATAAAACCGTCAGAGTTTTAGTTGACGGCTGGAAGCAAGGCGATTGTTTTGGCAAGTCCGATACTTTCAAGACCGTGGTTTTTTCTGGTGATCAAAAAATGATAGGGAAATTCGTGGCGGTAAAGATTATTAGCGCCGGCAGCTGGGGGCTGAAAGGGGAGTTGGTATGAATAAAAGAAGCAAATTAAAAAAATTAATTGTCATTCTGGGGCCGACCGCCACCGGCAAAACCAAGCTGGCCGTCAAATTGGCAAGCAAGCACAATGGAGAAATTATCTCGGCGGACAGCCGGCAGGTTTATCGTGGAATGGATATCGGGACGGGGAAAGACCTGAAAGATTATAAGGGTAAGAAAACAATCGAGCATCATTTGATTGATATAATTTCTCCCCGGACAAATTTTAATGTGGCGAAATATCAGCGGCTGGCTTATTCTGCGATTGCTGATGTTTTAAGCCGGGGGAAACAGCCCTTGCTAGTCGGAGGAACCGGATTGTATATTGACGCGGTAGTAAAAGGATATGTTTTTGACAATAATCGAAAAGCAAAAAAAAATAATCAAGAAGTTAGGAAAAAATTAGATAAATTATCTTTGTCTCAGCTGTTAGGCAGATTAAAAAGAATTGATCCAAAGACTTATAAGATAATTGATAAGAAAAATCGCCGTCGGGTACAGCGGGCGCTGGAAATTTATTATTCTACCGGGCGCCCGAAGTCGGCTCAGCCAGTATCAATTCCGCCAGATCATCAAGTATTGACATTAGGCGTCAAATTCCCCTTGGAAAAGATTTATCAAAAAATAGACTCGCGCCTGGAAGCGAGAATCAAGGAAGGGATGATAGCGGAAATCCGAAGGTTGCGGCGCCAGGGAGTCAGCTGGAAGCGGCTAGATGAATTCGGCCTGGAGTACCGCTATGTCAGCCGCTATTTGCGCGGACTGCTTACTTATAATCAGATGATTAGTGAATTAAAAAATGCCATCCATCACTTTGCCAAACGGCAGCTGACTTGGTTTAAGAGTAATAAAGATATCATCTGGGTGAAAAATTATTCCGCAGCGGATCAAAAAATCAAAAAATTTTGCCGCTAATAAAATTCCGTCCCGAAATTGAATCGGGACGGAATTTTATTTAAAATAAATTATTTATTGGGCCATTCTATCTCGTCTGTCAGCCATGGATCCCTTAGTTTCTTCCAGAATAGCCTGGATATTGCTGAAAGCGCCCTTAATTTCTTTACTACTGTCAGCAATAATTCCATCAAAGTCAATACCGAGGCGGGTTAATCCCTTCACGAAATCAGCCGATGTTGCTAACTTCTCAATTTTTTGTTTTGACTCCTCAGGACTGTCGCTTAAAATGACATAATCCCTGATAGAGCCGGTTTTGCGCATCCGCTCCTCTTTTTTGGTGGCTTTATTAACGACAACTTCAACTGCGTATTTTGTTATAAAATCCCTGGTCAATTTTTCCGCTGCGCCCATTATTTTTTCAGAGAAGGCATTAATTGCTTCGAAGTTTTGTTTTAAAAGTTTTTTGGTAGCTTTTGGCTGTTTCTGCAGTGCTAACTTTTTGAATTTATGGACTTTTTCTATAATTGGCAGCAATACTGTCGGTACGGAGGCTGAATTTTCAATTGCCGCATCATTAAATTGTCCGGCATCTACGACCAGATGCAAAATCAAATCTTCATTGGCTCTATCAACGCGGTCGCGCTCGTTTAGGAGGTCAACGACAAATTCTCCCAGATCTTTATCGTTTCCGCCATATTTGGTAATGGCGCCCTTTTCTCTTCTTCGTAGCGACTCAATGACGGCTTGAGCCTGAAATTCATTGGAAAAAATCTGAACGTGGGGCGCCAGCTCGCTTATTAGAGTTTTTTTGCCGCTGCCAACGCTTTCTCTTATCCCTTGGATATTTTTTTCAGCCGGGGCGACTACATCACTAAAAGTTTCTAAAGCATCAAGATACGCTGGCAGCATTTCTCCAATGTCTCTTTTTTGTTCCTGATAAGGTTCTTTGTAGGTTTGAGAGCCGGCTTTTAATCTGTTCATAGCCAGATTAATTTTTTCTGTTTTTTCCCGTTCCTGTTCCTGTTCCCGTTCCAGTTTTAGTTCTTCTCTGCTTTTGCCGGTGAGTTTAAGGGGGCTAGATTCTCGCATATTGTTCGATTATTATTAATATGGTAAACGATAGCGTGGCGTTGGTTTGGGCGCGTTGCTGAGCTTGCTAGTCGTTGTTTTGCCGTCGGCATTAATTTTCCCCAGGTTGGCTTTATTTCTTAAGGCCTCGAGCGCGTCAGCCCTTTGCTCCAGCATGTGCTCTTTGCCTATTCGGGCCAAGCTCATATTTTTGACCATTTGTTTGCGGAGATAATTTTTGACGCTAGTTTTGGGATCGTGGTAAAAGCCGTAAATTTGGCTTTGATTCAGCTGGGAGGCCACCCTTTGCATCGTGTCAACTGACACGGCTTGGTTTTCAAAAATAATTTTATTGGTAGTCAGCTCATCAAAGCCGGCTTTTGCCAGGGCTTGCCGCGCCGCTTCCTGTACTGATCCGCTGGGCTGCTCAGTGCCGGTACTATGCTTGTACAGATCAAAAAATTTTATTTTTGTCGGCGTGAATTTTTGCGCGTCAGTTTGCCGGAAGAAAGGCATGGTCTTAATTTTTAAAAAAATTATTTAAGCTTTTCCATTAATATTCGGTTTACTATTTGCGGATTGGCTTTGCCCTTAGCAGCCGGTCCGCCAGAGGCGGATCTGGGCTTAATCTTATTTTAATTTCTCCATTAATATTCGATTTACCACTTGCGGATTAGCCTTACCTTTGGCAGCCGACATGCATTTTCCGACGAGGAATTTCAGCGACGCCTCTTTGCCGGCCTTAAAATCTTCAACGGCTTTGGGATTCTTGCCGATTATTTCTTCAATTATAACTTCCAACTCCGAGCTATCATGGATTTGTCCGAGGTTCTGCTCGTTCATGATAGCCGTGGGCGCTTGACCGCTCTCAAACATGGCTTCCAGGATTTGCTGGGCGGTGAGATTGTTTACTTTATTAGTATAGACTAAAGTCAGCAATTCAGCAAAATTTTCCGGGGTAATTTTGGCCTCGGAAATGCTGGTGTCATTGTCATTTAAATGCTTAAATAAGCGATTTATCAGCCAATTAGCGACCAATTTTGAGAGCTTTTTGCCTTCTTTAGTCAGGATTTCTTCCTTCGTCCCTTCCGTCTCGGGCAGGGAAGTCAGCCATTCGCTCAGCTCGGATAATACTTCCTCGGCATAGGCGGCTAAGTGCTTGTCAGAGGCCAGAATTTTGGCGTTCTCCAAGTCGAATTGATACTCCCTGACAAATCGTTCAATTTTTGCCTGAGGCAATTCCGGCAAGGTGGCCCGTAAATTTTTTATCAATTCTTCGTCAATATTTAATGGCGGCAGATCCGGCTCGGGGAAATAGCGGTAATCGGCGGCAGTCTCTTTGACGCGTTGGGTAAAAGTGCATTGTTTGTCCTCATCCCACCCACGGGTCTCTTGGACTAGTTTCTCGCCATTTTCCAATGCCTTGGTCTGGCGCTTGATTTCATATTCAATGGCTTTTTCCAGCGCCTTAAAAGAGTTGATATTTTTTAGTTCAACTTTGGGATTTAATTTATGATCAAGCAGCGGCCGGATGTCGTTATTTTCAACAGCGAATTTTTCCGACTCCTGCATCGAGACATTGGCCTCGCAGCGCATCTGGCCTTTTTCCATGTCGGCCTCGGAGACATCCAAGTAGCGCAAGATTCGCTGGTAGAGCTGGCAGAATTCTTTGGCCTCGGCGGCGGATTCAATTGACGGTCCGGTGACTAGTTCAATGAGCGGGGTGCCGGCGCGGCTAAGATCAACTAGCGTGCCACCGCTCGCGTGCGTCAGCTTGCCGGTATCTTCTTCCAAATGGATACGGATAATGCCGATCTCTCTATTACCGACTTTTAATTTGCCGTTATAAGTCAGCGGCTGGTCGTATTGGGAAATCTGGTAGCCCTTGGGCAAATCGGGGTAAAAATAATTTTTGCGGTCAAATTTGGTAACGCGCGCGATTTCGCAATCCAGCGCCAAGCCGACAAGGATCGTCCACTCCAGCGCCTGACGATTAATAACCGGCAACATGCCGGGATGGCCCATGCAGATGGGGCAGATATTGGTATTGGGATGATCATGGAGTCGATAGCCGTTCTCACAGGCGCAGAACATCTTGGTCTTGGTGTTTAATTCAGCATGGATTTCCATGCCGATAACCGGCAGATATTTTGGCATAAATATGGGATTTTTACGAGGTTTAATTGTTAGTATTTTATAATAAATTGAGGGAAAAAGCAAGAAATAAAAGAAACCCTCGACTTAGTCGCAGACGCGCGTCTAAATGGAGGGTTTAGGAATTAGTGATGGAGGCCTGAATATCTCGCAACTCGATATCCCCGTATTGGGCAATGCGTTTTTTTACCGCATTGCAAGCATAGATGATGGTGGTATGGTCTCGGCGGCCAAAGGCGTTTCCGATGGCTTCGAGTGGCATTTCCGGCATTAGCACATGACAGAAGTATATAGCCACCTGACGCGGCCACGAAACTCGTCGCTCTTTGCTGGGACTCTTCATGTCGGCCACAGTCGTTCCCATGTGACTCGCTACGATCGATTGAATTTTCTCGATCGTTACAGGGGAGGCCTGCTGCTCTTTACTGAAAAGCGATAACACCTGGCGCGCTAATTCCAGACTTGGCGTAGCGCCGTCTAGCTTGAGATAGGCGAGATAGGTTGTGATAGCTCCTTCCGTGAGCCTGACGTTCCCATTGAGGCTCTTGGCAAAGTGATCAAGCACCTCTGGAGGTACCTGCTCTTTCCCAGCCAACTGCCTCATGATGGAGATCCTGGTTTCCGGATTGGGCGATTCCAGTTTTACCACTAGACCCTTGGCTAGCCGACTTTGCAGCGCTTCTCCCAGGTTCTCCATGTCTCGTGGAGCATTGTTGGCTGCGACGATTAGTATCTTGTTCCTCTTAGCCAAGAAGTCGTTAATGACACTAAGGAACTCGCGCCGGCAGGCCACCTTGTTGCCCTCATTTAGGATATCCAGTTCGTCTATCAGAAGGGCATCTACTGCCAACAAGCTCTTTCGCATCTGCCCTATCAGATGAGTGGTCTTTTTGGGCTCTGCGAAACACTCCATTAGCCGGTTGATAAATCTTTCGGCCGGGAAGTAGAAAGCTCGCTTGCCTTGTTTTTTGAATTCCGTGTAAGCGGCAGCGAGTAAGTGAGTCTTGCCTAACCCCGAACTACCGCAGAGGTAGAGAGGGTTGTATCCCAGATTGCCATCTACGGCCAGGCTTTGCACCGAGGCGTGGGCCATGCGGTTGCCGGCTCCGACCACGAAGCTTGCAAGGGTTTTGCCCTCGTAACCCGATGGCAAGGATGGGGCTTTCCGACGACCCGGAGACCTCGGTGTTGCCGCCTCAGTGGTGTCTTGAGATGGGATTTCCTGTTGGATATCGGGGTTGATCGCAAAATCAACACTGTGGAAATCATCTCCTAAGGTTTCCGAGGCAGCATTTCTGATGACGTCTAGGAAGTGGTCTTTGAGCCAACCAGCGTAGAATTCACTGGGAACGGCAATAGTGAGTACGCCATTTTCCCAATGGTGTAGCCCCGTCGCCCTCTTAAACCAGTTATTGTAGCTGTGTTCGTCCAGGGTTCCTTGAAGCCGCTCCAGGAACGATTGCCAGAGATTTACTGTGGGAGCAGTGTCTGACTGGCAACTGGCTGGTTCTGCATTTACCGTCGTCATGTTGCCGACCATGGCTTCGACGGTTGCTCCTATAGCGGTTGGCTCAGCCACTGCGGTTGAGCCTGTTCTGTCATTCTTCTCGAACATGGTTCAATCCTCCAGTGGTTGTGGTTTCCCGTTGCGGTTTGCGATGTCACTACCTATATTGATGAACCCCTTATCCAGGTGATTGTGGAAAGTACAAAAGGTGCGGATTTATTAATATTTTATTAACTCCTCATAGTACTTTAACAGAGTAGTTAAGCCATCGTCAAACATGTCATAAACGTTGCCTTTTTGATAAAAAATAGCTCGATGTTGATAAGAGGGGCATTATTTATGGATTACTTGGGGATAACTTTTTATTGAAAATATTGAGGAAAAAGAAAAGTTCCCACTACCTGCGCGGTAAATGGGAACTGTAGAGTTTTTCGTTTTGCCGATCAGCAAATCAGAGTGCCGTCACCGATTTTTTCGATCAGCTTGGTGATCAGATCGATCGTCTCCGGCGGAAAGTCCCACTCCTTAACTTTACTTTCGCTGAGCAACTCCTGGAGTTGCGGGACGACCAGCATCTCGGCCGCGATATTGCTGGGCAGAGAGCGGGCGATGAAGGCGTCCTCATCGGGGAAGGTATCAAAGAAGCTCTTGAGTCCCTTGCCTTCGTCACCGCCGACCGCGCCGAAGTCCTGGCCGTAGATGTGCAGTGAGCAGGAGTAATCGGCATAGGTGCCGAAATGGACGATCCTGCCGGCCTTCTTGCTGATCTCGCTCATCAGCGTTTGCAGCAGAAAGGTGACGGCGATCACGTTGTCGCCCCAGGCCTTGTACAGATCGCGGGAGCGCCACATTGTCCTCGGACAGAAGTTCCAGCTTCCGTCGGGATTTTCCGTGCAGCGGAGTTGCAACTCGCGCAGACAGGGAATGTCTTCCTTGAGAAACGGATCGACGTCCGGCACCGCGGTGGAACACATGGCGCGGCGGGTGTATGGCGTCTTGGCGACCATATCGATGGCCATGGCCAGTTGGTTCAGGGTTTTGCCGTTGATGTCCGGATGCGCCATGAGACGCTGGCTATAAAGGTAGGGCCAGATAGTGGAAGGAAGGACCCCGCCGCTTTTTACGGCTTCAAGCAGCTTTTCCATGGGCAAAACCCGGTGGTTCTTGATGCCCATGAGTTCGGCCTCATAGACCCCGATTTCACAGAAGGAAATCGGCGGGAAGCGCGGCTGCAGGAACGGATCGCGTACTTCCACCAAGACGCTGATGTCGCGGCTGGGCGGATCGATGTATTCTCCGGCGGCGTTTTTCCGGTCATACTCCGTCCTCATGGCCAGGCCATATTCCCAGACGCCCTTGATGGCGCGGTAGTAGGCCTGCGGGACGCTGTCGCCGACGACGTGCAGAGTTGCCATGTTGGCGAAGACGTCCTCAATGTCGGCTCTTAACGGCGGGGCGGTGATTGCCCCATTATTGAAGGTGAGTGAGGGTATCAACTTTTTCTCCTTCTTTGCCTCGCTGTGTTAGCGTAGGCGGGTTTCACCTCGCCGAAGTCCCGCTAAGCGGGACAAAGGCGGGTTTTGTTTTCTTAGTTTATGTCTGCCGAAGATCTTTTCACGACCAGTGAAAAAGAATAAATTCACTAGGTTGTTACGGTGCTGCGATGTGGCTGAAAATTAACACAAAAACCGTAAAGCGTCAATGGTTTAATCAAAAAAAGCCCTCTTTAATAAGGGCATTTTTATAGTTATTGACTTTTGACTTTATGGACTTGACGGCCTTTTGACTCTAGATAATTTTCTCAATCGCTATTTTGATATTTTCAAAAATATCATCTTCGGGCTTTGATCCGTCTATTACAATAATGTTGGGATATCTCTTGGAAATTTTTTCGTAATTATCCCAAACTTTTTTTAGTTTCTCTTCCTGCTCAAACATGCTAAAACTCAAACGCGTTTCAGAGATTCTTTCAATGCCCACCTTAGCCGGCACTTTTAGCAGAATAGTCAGGTCGGGCAACAAGAATTGGTCGTTGATTTGGTAGAGCCAATTTTCATCGCTGACATTAAGCGAGCCGTAAGCGACGGAGGAGAGAAAATAACGGTCGGAGATGACAACCTCGCCTTTTTGCAAACGGGGGGTTATCTCTTGATCCAGATGGCTGGCGCGATCGGCGGCGAACAGTAGTTGCAGGCCGAGATGGTCGGTGATTTTGGCGGTTCCGGAAAGATGACTTTTGATAATGCTGCCAATGACGCCGTCAGTTGGCTCCTGCGTCAGCCAAAAAGGAATATTTTTATCGGCCAGGTACTCTTTTAGCTTCAGCGCCTGCGTCGTCGCGCCGGAACCATCAATCCCTTCAATGGTAATGAATTTTCCCGGGTATTTATTTTTGAACATAGTTTCAATAATTAAGAATTACGAATTAAGAATTAAGAAAAAAAATTATTTCAACTTCTTTATTAATTCCTCCACTTGTTTATATAATTCTTTAAACGTCCCGTTGTTATCCAGCCGGTATTTGGCTTTGCCTATTAATCCTTTGATATGCCGCTCGGTATACAGTTTGGCGTCGCGCTGGAACTCCGGCCAGGTTTTAGATTTGTCATCGTCATTTTGTCCGCGCTGTCTCAGGCGTTCGAAACGAGTAGGGGCATCAGCTTCCACGGCAACCAGATAAAAACCGGGAATTTTTTTTAAATGGATTATATCTTCCTCTAGTCTAATATTAGGCAGAGTGATGATTTTGGCCCGGCTTTTTAAGATATCCTGAGCAATGACTTTGGATAAGATGTCTTTGCCGAAGGCACGGCGCAAATCATTGCCCAGACGGGAAAAATTGACGCGGTTAACCGGAATTTGCATCCGCTTCATAATATCACGGATCGGCTGGGAAAAGCTGATTTTTTCACCGTGATGTTTTTTAATCAGATAATCGGCAATGGTATCTTTTCCGGCGGCGATTTCTCCGGCCAGACCCAGGATTATTTTTTTTGGTTTGGTCATGAATACATTTTAACAAAATAATGATCAATAAACAACAGTCCCCAATCTAAAGACAGTTATCTTAATAAAAAAGCCCCGCCTGCCTGCATAGGCAGGTCTTTTGGCAGGACTTTTTAGTATTTGATATTCTGAATTTTTCTAAAAGTTTACCCGTCCGTAGTCCCGCTTGGCGGGACGAAGGCGGGCTATAACCTAAAAGCTAACCTTTATTCCCGGCCCCATCGACGTGGAGATAGTAATATTTTTAATGTAAGATCCTTTGACGCTCGTCGGCTTGGCTTTAAGGATGCTATCCATCAAAGCGTGATAATTTTCCGCTAGTTTGGCGCTGTCAAAAGAGGCCTTGCCGATAATCGCGTGGATATTGCCGGAGTCGTCATTTTTGTAGCCGATTTTGCCTTTTTTGAGGTTGCCGACGGTTTCGGCGGCGTTGCCGGAAACAGTGCCATCCTTAGGGTTGGGCATGAGGCCCTTAGGGCCGAGGATTTTGGCTACGGGAGCCAATAATTTCATGGCCTCTGGCGTGGCCACTAGGATGTCAAAATTGATTTTCCCGGCCTTGATTTCTTCGATCAAATCATTCTCGCCTACCAGATCGGCGCCGGCCGCTTTGGCCGCTTTTTGCTGATCGCCATTGGTGGAAATGACGGCTACGCGGACGGTCTGGCCGCTGCCATGAGGCAAGATGACAGTGGAGCGCACCTGCTGGTCGGTTTTTTTAGTGTTGAGATTGAGCCGGATATGCGCCTCGACAGTCGCGTCGAATTTTACGGTTGAACTTTTTTTGGCCAGCTCAACAGCTTCCTCGACACCGTAAGTTTTTTTCTTGTCGATTAAAGAATCAGCTTCTTTGAATCTCTGGGACGGCTTGTGATCTACTTTTTTCATAATTATTTTCGGTTAGTGGTTATAATGAGCATTATTTGCTCTCCCACGTTAATTAATTTTTTAATTTTGTAATTTTATTCTTTTATTTCCACTCCCATCTGCCTCGCCGTGCCTTCAATGGTTTTCATCGCGGCTTTAAGATCGGTGGTATTAAGGTCGGGCAATTTTATCTTGGCGATTTCTTCAACTTGCTTTTTGGTGATCGTGCCGACTTTTTCTTTGAGCGGCTTTCCTGATCCCTTGGGGATGCCGGCCGCTTTTTTGATCAATTCGGCCGCCGGAGGGGTCTTGAGGATGAAGGCATAAGTGCGGTCTTCATAAACGGTGATTTCCACCGGCACGATATCGCCGGCCATCTTCTGGGTGGCGGCGTTGAATTTCTGGCAGAATTCGGCGATGTTTAATCCGTGCTGGCCCAAGGCCGGACCGACCGGCGGCGCGGGATTGGCGGCTCCGCCCGGAATCTGTAATTTTATCAGGGTCTTTATTTTTTTTATTTTTGCCATATTCGGAACATTTATAATTGATTAATTATTCTTTCCGCCTACATTATTTATCACAAATAATGAGAAGCTTAGGCGTTCAAATCACAAGATACAAGAAACAAGATACAAATTCAATCAAAAAGTCAAAGCTGATTATTGAATTATTTGTTTCTTGTTTCTCGCATCTTGTATCTTGATTTTTTAAATCTTTTTTATTTGCAGGAAGTCCAGCTCCACCGGCGTTTCGCGCCCGAACATGGAAATCAGCACCTTGATCTTGCCGCGGCTCTCGTCAATCTCGGTGATTTTGCCTTCCATGTTCTTGAAAGGCCCGTCAATAATGCGGATGGCATCGCCTTTGGCAACGTCAATCTGATATTCGGGTTCGTCAACGCCCATGCGTTTCTGAAGTGATTTGATTTCCTCTTCCGAAATCGGAGTCGGAGTATTGCCTGATCCCACGAAGCCGGTGACATGCGGCGTGTTGCGCACGACGTACCACGACTCGTCGGTGACGATCATTTCCACCAGCACGTAGCCGGGATAGATTTTTTCTTCCACGACTTTGCGCTTGCCGTTTTTGATGCGGATTTTTTTCTCTTTCGGAATCAGGATGCCAAAGATCTTATCCTCCATGTCCATGGACTCAATCCTTTGTTTGAGGTTGCGCTCCACGGTTTCTTCTAGGCCGGAATAAGTGTGCAGGACATACCAGCGCCTGCCCAATTGTAAATTTTGCTTGGCCATAATTATTTAAATTATTTAGAAGTTTTAAAAAAATCTCTCAAAGCCCAAAGTCAGGATGTAGTCGATGATGCCCAGGAAGAGGGCGACGCCCAGAGAAATGCCGATAACCAGCAGAGTGTGCTTTTTAATTTCGGCGCGGCTGGGCCAGGTGACGTTTTTCATCTCATTTTTGGAATCTTTGATGTATTGTCCGAGATCCCCGATTTTAGCCATATTTTTGCGTGATTTATTGAATTTTTTGTATTTTAAAACCCCCTTTGGGGGAGCTTTTAATTTATGAATGTATTATAAATGAAATTTGAGAAAAAGGCAAGCAGGTTGTTAGTTATTGACAAATTAGCAAAAAATTGCTATCATATAACGATGCCCTCTTGGCATTATTTGGCCTTTACAATTGGAGTTTTTACACCAGAAAGGAGATGGATTATGCCCAATGATTATTGGCGCGACCAAAAGTCATGGCCCGTATCACAGACAGCCGTCTCCTGGCTGATTGTGATATTGTTTGTCGCTTTGGCAGGCGACTGGAATTTCTGGCGGGAGATCTACGCTAACCACCAGAAAATACAAGCAACCGCAATTTACCCTGGCATGCCGGAATACGACCAAGTCACGGCCGAGCTTGAGGGAATTTTGGAGAGCATCAGGCAAAAAGCCAAAGATGGCTCGCTGACCGTAAAGGAAGCGGCCGAGAAGCAGATGATGTTTATTGATGTCTGTTCTCGGAAGAGCATGAAGTGGGAACACTATACCACGGTGACTTGTTTGGTGGCGAAAGAATTTTTTATTGCCAACTGGAAGCCGACTGCCGACACGCCGGATTTTGTACTCGAGGATTTTGAAAAGAATCCCCAGCATAAAAGACATGAGTTGGAATGTCGGTTCTTGATTGGGTTTTTCAAAGCACGAGAGGATGCCAGGCAGCTATACCCCGGCACCAAAGTAGCGCTCGAGAATCAGGACTTGGTGAATTTTGGCAAATGGGCTTTCAAGTGGTACTGGCTCTTGACCCTGCCGTCATTGATCATCCTGCTGATCAATCGCAGGTACAAAGGCGAGTCGGTCAAGGAGGAGTTACTGCTCAAGCCCTGGCGCCTGCTGCTGGCCTGCTGCGGCGGTCCAGTCGGGATTCTCTGTGTTTCTGAGACCGCGGCTCGCGCTCTCGTCTATTGTCAGTTGGAGGAAGAATTCCGGCTGGCTCATGACTATCGCTGGCCCGACGCTCAAGAGAGGCAGGCGATCCTCCGGCAACTGGAAGAGCCGCTATTGAGGTTTGACGAAGCCCTGGCGCAAGCCAAAAATACTACGGTCAGAATTCGTCGTCCGATCACGGTCTGTTTGCTGGCCTGGCTGATTGGCATTTTCCATTTCCAGCAGCCGGCAGCGCGCTCTGCCAGAGCGGCGGCTAGTGTCATCTCAGTAATTGCCGACTCATTACGGGAGAAATCCTTTGGGGAGTTGGAACAAATATCGGCTGGCAAAAAAAAGATTCCTAGCGGAATCGGTCAGTTGCTGGCGGTGTTGCCGGGCTCGGTTGTCTGGCGGCAGAATTGTTTTGGAGGTATGACAATAGGGGAGTTGCGGCAATGGTTGACGCCGGTTTACTGGTTGCAGTCAATGCCGCGGGCTCCTCCGGCCGCAGCCAAGGAGCAATCGCTTTTGAGTAAAAGCTTTACCCTTGGCTGCACACAGAAAGGGTAAGGCGATGAGAAAAGCGGTTGTGGTATTGATGTTGTTACTGGTGGCGCCGGCAGTATTGGCGCAGGAGCTGATTCCGGAGATTAAGCTGGGCGATGCCAAGCTTACGATCAAGGGATTTGCTCAGGCGACTTGCGCGCTGGGCGTTGCCCCGGTGTCCGATGGCGAGTTTGACTGGATTGAACTCCGCACGCGGTTGACGCTCTCTTGGCAGAAGTGGGATGTCTGCACTGAATTCAACTTCGCCGATCTGCAAGAGTCAGGCGGCAATTGGCTGAGAGAGCTGAATGTCGGTTACAAGCTCTCAGATGATTGGCGATTGAGCGTTGGCCGTCTCTTTCTGCCCGGCGGCTTCGCTACACCGCCGCATTTCAAGTTGGAGACGGTGAATTATCCTTCAGCCGTTCCTTTCAATTGTTATGCCACGGGGCTGATGCTGGAAGGCAAGCTGAAGGGTGATTGGACGCTCAAAGCGGCGATAAGCGGCGCTTCCGGACTGAGCTTTGACGACAAGGGGTGCTGGGAAAATCCGGAATTCTCAGCGCGTCTGGAGAAGAAGCTGGAATCTGGGAGCGTGGCAGGCACGCTGCAAGTCAGCTCCGCCTCTTGCCGGACCGCCGCTGACTTCACTTGGCAGGCGACTAAGAGATCTTTGCTTCGCGGCGAGATTTCTTACGTTGACAACGCCAGCGGCAAGGTCAGCAACAGCGTTGGCGCCTACCTGCTCGCCGCATACAAGCCGCTGACTTGGCTGGAGCTCCATAGCCAATTAGACGGTACGGCCGACATCCAAAAGTCGTATCAGGAGTTTCAGCGGTCCAAGGCCAAGGACGGTTCGGTCTCGGTAAAGCGGGTGGAAATGTTCACCTCGGACGCCACTAGCGTCGTCTGGACGACTGGCTTGCGTCTGCTGGCCAAAGACGATCAATATTCGTTCACCGTCGATTACGAGAAAACGGTTGACGGAAAACTGCCGGATCGTCTGCTGGCTCGGGCGCAATTTCGATTCTAATTATGTTAGGGCAATCCTGATCGCAGGATTGCCCTTCTTTTTTTATATAGAATTATTTTAGCTTAAGCAATTATTTTAATCGATATTCCAAAATCTCCATTTATGAGGTATATCTACGCCCCCGATGCGGAAATGCAAAAAATCATTAAGGTCGCTGATGAAGTGCCCCGTGCCGAAAGACAAAGCAGCGATACCGGTCAAGTGATTCAGATAATATGCCCCTACAGCAATCAAGATCACGCCGTAAATCCAATGATGTGGCCCGACTAAGTGGCCGCCGTACTTGTCGCCAAGCCGCCCGATTGCAAAACCGACGAAGGCGGAGACAGCAGCAATGATAATAATTATCAGCATTATCATAAAGATTTTTAAAAAATGAAATTATTTCCCTTTCAATCGTCTAAGCCCAATTAAAAACATAAGAAACCGCACGGCAAGTCGCCAGCTAAGTACCAGCGGCCATTATATAACACGATTTTGAACTTTTCACCAGTGCGTAAATTTTTACAGATTCCGTAATCGCTGGCCTGGCTCTCCACCACTAATCCGCGCCACTTGCAATAACCGTCAAAAGTATGGTGCGCATTATAAGTGGTGGTCATTTGGTAAATGACAAAAACACCAAAGGCGCAAAAGATAATGAAAAGTATGAATATTATCAGTAGATTTTTTTATTCATATTTTTTAAAACATCAGTACTTTATTTCTTATTGCTTCTTTATAGATATAGTATCGCCTCAATATCAGGCACAGCGGCCATTTGGCAAAAAAGATTTTCAGGTCGCGCTTGCCGTGAGCTAAATATCTGATAAGCAGGAGGGGAATCAATATTGGAGACGTCAGCAGGTACAGATAATCTTTGGCGTTGACAATCAGCCCGAATTTTACCGGCGGGCCGAAGACCAGATAATGGCGTGGATATTTTTTCTTGAGCACCGGCCACACGGAAGCATTCCTCGCCGATCTGATGAGCGCTTTGGCCGACCAATTCATTTTTTGGTGATAAACGATGGCGCCGGGAGCGCGGACAAAGGAAAACCCATGGCTGGCAGCGCGAATGGCCATTTCCGAATCCTCGTTATTATATCTAAAGAAATAATGGTTGAAATCGCCGCAGGCGGCAAAGACCTTTTTGCGGTAGGCGATATTGCAGCCCATCGGCCACCTGGCGTTAGGATTGGAGACCAGGCGTTCCGGAAAATAACCGCGATATTCTTGGCTGACATAAAAGGTCTGGCCGATGACGAATCCTATTTGCTCGCCGGCAAATCCCTTGGCTATTTCCGTCAGCCAATTTTTGTCGGCCCGGCAATCATCATCGGTAAAAGCCACGATCTCATGGCGGGCATTTTTGATGCCGGTGTTTCGGGAAATGCTCAGCCCTTGGTTGCGCTCATGATGGACTACTTTGATTCTACTATTGTCTAAAGAATCTAAAAATTTTTCGGTGCCGTCCGTGGAGCCGTCGTTTATGATGACTATTTCATATTCCGGATAATCAATTGCCAGCAAAGAGGGGAGGCATTGCCTCAGATAATCCAGCCGGTTGAAGGTGCACACAATAATTGAACAGCCAATTTGTTCTCTGGTCATATTATGTCAAATTTTCATCTTTTTCTTTCCAAACCATTCAGCCAGAAATAATCCTCCGATTAAAAAAGCCGGGCCGGAAATCATCGCTGACCAGGATAACATATACCACTCAAATTGTGGCCGCATTATTAAAGTGCCAATATAAAACAGTCCGCCCAAAATAAAAGCAATCCCGCCGACTATTTCATATTTCCAAGAAATGATTAGCAATACTAGTAGGACAAAGACGGGGATGTTGTGCATTAGAAGCGCCAAGACAGTTTGCCAAAAGCCATAGCCCTCCCCGAAGACATCCAACGAAAACATTGCTAAAAATAATATAAACAGAATAGCCAGTACTCGCGGCGTCCAGTGGATGAACGGATTAATTTTTGTCGGCATAGTTTATTTTGATAATTTTTATTTTTTCATATCATTTAAAAGTAAGTTTGATGACTTAATCAGATACTTCTTTTCTATTTTACCAAAAGTATCTTCGTCAGAATGATAAACTTTCAGTATCTTATCAACTTCGCATTGCATTAAAAATGTTTTATCTTTGATGTCTTTTAGCATTTCTACTTGCAAGGTGATAGCCAGCCAGGAATAGTCAGGCGTAAAATGGGGATTGCTGTTTCCTAGGCCATCCAAGACATAAATGCGTTTCGCGGCTTGAAGCAGGGGAGAAAAGTCCTGCTCGAATTTTCGATATCCCAGTCCGCTGGGGTCGTATTTGTCATAGGAGATTTCTTCACAGCCGGAAAAAATAAATAATGTGCTTTCTAATATTTCAGGATGTTTGATTATTGTGTAAACTGCCGTCGCGACGCCCGAGGCGTTATCAACCGCGCCGCCATTGCCGACGCAATCATAATGGGTAAAAGCTAAAAATTTCGGATTCTTCCGATTGCCAACCAGTATATTTTCAGAAGCGTATGAATATTTTTGCACCCGTACCTCGCCGTAAACTTTTTTGGCCCTGAATAGCTTATTCAAATCCGAGTATTTTATCGCCACCGACGGATGCTCATAAAATCCGACCGTGCAAATAATGTCGGCATAAGGGCTGAAATTTATGTTATAGCCGGTTTTGGCGTCATCCAGATAAGGGAATGAACTGACGATGTTATCTTTGTCGCTTATCTTGCCGCTGACCAAACTGGTGTTTTTGCAGTCAATTTTTTTGCCGTCGGCAATCAGCTCCGCCTGGTCCCAAAAGGGGATGACGGCTTTGAATTTTTGTGAAAAATATTTGACACCATTTTCAGTCAGAGTATTTTTTAGATAAACTGCCGCCAGCCGCTCATTTTTCCCTAGCCGAGGAGCGAACGAGCAGAGCATTTTGGTAAATGCCATTATATCAAATTTGCTTTTCATAAATTAAATTAAATCTTATTTAAGATTGTTTGATTGATGATTGACTTATTTCTTAATTTATGTTATATATGGAATGAAGTTAAGATACAACATAAGGAATAAGGAGAAAGAATTAAGATGAAACTTAGGCTGAGAGTTTACGAGTGTGAAGGTAAGTTTTTCTCCACGGTATTTGACCCGGAAGCCATTGACGCGGAGACGTCGATGCAAGGTATGATGGAGGCGACGGGGAGCAAGGAGGTTTTTAGTATCGACCGAGAGAGTGACACATCGGGGTGGTTTGATAAGCTGAATGAGGCAGCCAAAGAGGAGGCAAGGAAACGCGACATCCCTCATGTCATGAACCTCGACGACTGAGGCCGGCCTCTTTCCACGTTTTTTGTATCCCCACCCGGAATATCCTTACGGAAACCGGTGTGGGGCTTTTCTTTTTTTAAGGTTGACAAAAATCAATTTTTATTTTAAGATGGAATTTCAAAACCGTACTTTATCATATATCAATCCCAGCTTTCTTTTGGCTTTAATCTTGTCGATTAGATTCAAAAGAAGGTTGGGAAAGGATCCCGCCTTTTTTAGTCATTCGGTCAAAAGTAATCTCGCAGAGAGAAGGAGAAAATCATGACGAGGATGTTATTCCCGCCATACTTGAATGTCGGCTCAAAAGGCGCTGCCGTGGATTGGTTGCACACACTGCTTTTCGCCTTGGGTATCGGCGCGATAGTCGGCATCGAGCGCGACAATACGTACGGCCCGAAGACCGTGGAGGCCGTCAAATGCCTCCAAGCACGACTCGGGTTTATCGCCGTAAGCGACATCGACGGCAATTTCGGGCCCATGACGCGTAAGGCCCTCAAAGAACAGATGGGCATCGACGTCGACGCCATTCCGGGACCGGGAGTATGGGCAATTGAAACTCGGGAAACCTTATGGGTCGGTTCTGATGGTACGGCGGTCTGGGGTCGGCACGAGGACTAACGCGTCAACGCGTTCGCATGCGATTCACGCTCCAAAACACCAAAATCGGTGAGTTGGGGCTTTTTTTATGGAACTTTTAATTCAAATTAAATAATCCTCATATTGAATTCCTTTGCGTCAAATCAGTTGAACTAGATACGCGCTGTTATGCGATGCGTAATTTTTTTAATTTGTTTTTCGCCTCGCAAGCTTTGGTGGGCGTTAGCCCAAAAGAAAAACATACATTTCAGCTAACGTATCGTTGTATCCGAAGTTCTGCGGAGCGAAGCGGAGCAGAATTTATGCGAAGGATTCCGTGAAGCCGCAGCCGGATATAGCGTGTTAGCTGATGTAAATAAATTACGAGCGATAGCGAGTATTATTCGGACAAATTTAATTTTTTATTTTTCAGAACAAAACTTTACTTTGTTAATAACGTCGCCTCCTACAAGTTCAACCTCCTTGCACTTTCCGTTTTTACAATCACTATTGCTATTACATAATTTATGACACGATAAATCGCCTTCTTGCGGACCGCTTACTATACCGTTTGAACCCATGCCGCCATATTGCGAATCATAACATACGTAACCTTTGTCGCATATTTTACCGTCAGCGCAAGATTTTAAAACATTATTATTGCTTTCAGCTTGCGGTTGCCACCCAGTTTTAACGCCTTCACATTGGGGCATTATGTCGCACATGGCAAAATTGCATGTTTTTCCTGTTCTTTTCTCGCAGTCTTTTTGAGAAGAATAATTACTTCCGACTGGATCTGCCGGCGTTTGATTATTATTTATTTTTTGGTAATTATTACTTTGTAACCAAAAGATTCCTCCGGTCACAATGACAACCAAAAGAATAATTCCAATTGAAATTTCGATTACGATTTTTTTGTTCATAGTATTAGAATAAAAAATAAAATTTGCCCGAATAATTTTTCGTCAGCAGACGAAAAGAATTTATTTATTTCAGCTAACGTTTCGGGCTAGCCGAAGTTGCATAGTGAAACGGAGCAAAATATGGGTGAGGCACGAGCCGAGTGCCGAATCTTTTATCCCGTGTTATGTGCCCCGAGTGGAGCGTAGCGGAACGAGAGCGCAGCGTGGTTCGAGCGATAGCGAGAAAGTCCGCCTCCGCCCGCCGTTACATATATTTTCTATTTGAATCAAGAACTAATTTTATTGCTTTATATTTTTCTTCCATCATTTCTTTAGCTTCAGGAAGAGTCAATTTTTTGTTCCAGTCGCGTTCAATTTTCTCATCTACCCACTTAAAGGCTTCTTCAAAACTACTTTTTTTACAACGCCAGTAGAAAAAAACTGGCAAAACATCAAAATGTGCCATTGCGTCTGCGTTAGCAATGATTTTAGCAATGGTGGTTTTTGGTGAGATGTTTTTACTGCCACGATGAGATTCAACGCAATGCTTTACTTCATCAATAATTTCTTGAGAATATTCATGCTCTTTCAGTATTTTTTCTGCTTCAGGAACACCAGTAATATCATGATCTTCACCGCCAAACTTTAATCTTCCAATATCATGAAGTAAAGCTGCCAGTTCCGTGATTTCCTCATCAACTTTCAAAAGTTTTGCCAGTTTTTTTGCATAATTAGCGACTGGAACAATATGATATTTCCAATCATCTTCATCAGCTTCGTTTTTTACAAGTTGTCTGATTTTTTCAAGCATATATATAATAAAAGTAGTTCAGTATATAAAATTAATCATTAGGCGGGCGGAGGCGGATTGCATATAACGTTCGCGTATATCTGATGTCCGAGCTTTGCGAGGATATGGGCGAAGATTTGCCGGTAGGCAAGCCGTAGCCAGATATACGCTGTTAGCTGATGTATTCCTTTTCTTTTTTCCGACAGCAGTCGGAATTGTTTTAAAAAATTTTCAAATTTCTTTTTCCGTTTTGAATTTTGGGCAGAGGGGATAGAGGTGAATGCCCAAAATTCAAAACTCCTTATTATAGCTCCTCGATATCACCCTTTGCTAAATATTCTGGAATTTTATTCCATTCAGCTAAAACTTTTTCTTTCCCGGTCTCGTTATTAAACCAATCATCCATTGTAAATCCATAAATTTCGTAAGTTATTGGTATTAATTCAATAGCGTTTGGCAAATGTTTTTTTAAAGTCATCAATGCTCGTCGAGAATGATAATGCTTAACAACGGCAATAATTTTTTTTATTTTATTAAAGCCAATTTTTTCATCTATAACTTGCTTTGAAAACAAAACATTTTCTAAAGAATTTGTTGATTTATCTTCTAAAATTAAGTCATCTTTTTTTACTCCTAATCTGATTAATTTATTACTCATTTCCAATGCTTCATTTTCTCCAGTAACCCTGTTGATGCCACCACTTACTAAAATTTTAGAAATTAATTTATTGCGATATAATTCAAAAACTTTATTTATCGCTTCCTGATGACGAGTGCCAAAAACTAAAGCTAAGTCCGCTTTTTGTGGGTTAGATTTTAAAAAAATGTAATCGGTTATTTTCTTAATTTCTTTTTGATCCATAAAGGTATTATTGGTGTTTATATGTATACTATAACAAATAAAAAGGGGCTTTTCAAATCATAGTTCGTAATTTGAAAAGCCCATGGGTTAATCGTCCCTCCATCGATATTGTTCCGGAAATGTGCGAAAGACCTTATTAACCAGAATGGAATGAATCCTCCCGGCTAAATCGGTCACGGAGAAACTTTGGACATTCAGAGCTGGCTCAGCCAAACCGCTGGCTGAAACTATGTGCTGCTCAGCTTTGGCCAGCCGATCTTTGATGCGAGCAATCTGCAATACAATGTCTTGGTAACTAAACCCCGTTTTCACCCACGATAATAATAACCTTAGGGTTTCTTTTTCCAAGACAAATATCAGCTCGCTCAAGGTGTCGAAGTTCGTCCGCTGATTGAAAGCAGGAGCTTTTTTGATTCTCCATATTTCCCCTTGATAGGATTTCCGAAGAAGGTCGATCCATTCTACCGATATGGTTTTGAGAGCCATATAAATAGATGCAATAACTGGATCGACAAGGTATTCGTGATAACCTTCAAAGGGACTACGCCATACAAGCCGATTCTCAGACGCCATAATCTCCTGCAAAGGCGTCCCGTCGAAGATTCTTAGAGACTTTGATAGTGTTGGTATGAACCCATAAATCTCTAAAAAATCAAGGTCGACTTCCAGCGTTTCTATAGTGGTGTATGGATTGAAGATCATAAAGCCCGGCACGATGTCGATACCAACCTGTCGCAGTATTTCGACTGACTGGCGAATCGTCTGTAAAGATTCACCCTTTCGAAACAGCCTTAATACTGCAGGATTGGCACTTTCGATGCCGATAAGAACTCGTTCAAAGCCAGCTCGTCTCATCAATTGAGCCACGTCCAAGTCGATATCGTTTGATCGGCAAAAACCCATGAGATGTAATTCGCCGAGATTTCTGGCGATTATCTCGTTACAGATATCGACCATGTGCTTCCGCCCACTTGACCCCGGTCCGAACATATTCGGATCATTGAACTTAAACACTTTTACCCCGTGTGTCCTTTTCATATCCTCCATCTCATCAACTACGTCGGTCGGATTTCTTCCTCGCCAGTTTGAGCCGACAGATGTCCTCTCAAAAGCTTGATTGCTACAGAATGTGCATATTCCGTAACAACCTCGACTGGCCAAAATAGTGGCGTAGTTAGTTTTCTCGAAGCAGATAGGGAGAAGATCGCGGCTCGGCCACGGCAAAATATCAACATCATCCTTGGTTGCTGGCTGATTAATAACAACTTTGCCGTTTTGCCTGAAGGCCACACCGGGGAAATGATCCCAGTCAACGGACTCTTTGATTGCATGAACGAGGCTGGAAAAAGTAGCCTCCCCCTCGCCCAAAACAACTGAGTCTATCTCTGGTATCCGTTCAAGAATATGTTTGGCGCTCAGTGTGGCAGTGAACCCTCCGCAACAGATATGAGCAGTCACGCCTTTGCTTTTAAGTTTTTCCGCCAGCAGTTTCACCGAAGGCAATGCTCTCTGCATAACAGAGAAACCAATAATTTTGGCTGGTCGCTTCATGATTTCGGTGACTGTTTCTTCGAGGGTTAATGCCAAGATATCGGCGTCGAGTATCTCAGCCGAATAGCCGTTGCGTCTCAGGGACGCACTGATATACATTAATCCCATTGGTTCTTTGGGATTGTAATCAGGGATGCGTCCCGCTTGGTACATCGGTGGCAGAATCAGTAAAGCGTCCAACTCATTCATTTTGTTTTACCTCCTTTTTGATAGGGTTGAACCTGGAGATTGAAGCACCTATGTTAGCAAGTCTTTCCTCGATTCTCTCATATCCGCGGTCGATATGGTAAACTCGGTCAATAATTGATTGACCTTCTGCAGCCAAAGCGACCAGAATCAAACCAGCACCAGCTTGCAAATCACTGGCCATGACCGGTGCTCCTTTCAGAGCAGATACGCCCGTGACGACAGCTTCATCAAGATGAGCCCTGATGCTGGCCCCAAACCGGTTGAATTCCTGAACGTGCATGAATCGGTTTTCGAAGACTGTTTCTTTTACAACCCCGGTTCCTTGAGACGTACTAATCAGAGCCATCATTTGAGGTTGGAAGTCGGTGGGGAATCCTGGATATGGCCAAGTGGTAAAGTTCACAGCCTGAAGTTGTTTAGTAGATCGAGCCAATACTCGATTGCCTCCCAAATCAGTAATCTCTACCCCCATTTGGCGCATTTTCTCGACGACAATACCAAGATTGGTAAGAATGGCGTTTTTAATGACCAATTCACCCTTGGTGATTGCCGCGGCGCCGAGAAAGAAAGCGGTTTCGATACGAGAAGGAATGGCTTCATGTTCTACTGCCGATAATTGCTTGCGTCCTTCAATCGTGATTATGGGGGTTCCCGCTCCACTAATCCGTGCTCCCATCTTATTCAGGAAACAAGCGAGATCGATTACCTCCGGTTCGCAAGCGGCATTAATCAGAGTTGTTGTTCCTTCCGCTAAACAAGCAGCCGTCATGATGTTTTCCGTCCCTGTGTGGGTTGGAAAATCAAAATAGAACGTCGACCCTTTTAGCCCGTCTGTCTTGGCGGTAATTAATCCTTCGTTTTGAACAATCTCTGCGCCAAGAATTTTCAGTGCATCAATGTGCATATTGACGCTACGTGCGCCGATTGCACAACCGCCAGGGAGTGAAATTTCCGCCTGCTTGAAACGAGCAAGCAACGGTCCGACAACCAAAAAAGATGCTCTCATCTGTTTTACCAACTCATAAGGAGCGGTAAAACTGTTGATTGATTCGCAGTCGATTTCAATTACTCTACTGCTACGGTCGTAGTTCACGATCGCCCCCATTTGGCGCAAAATTTGAGAAAGCGTCGCCACATCCCTGAAATCGGGAACGTTAGTAATGACGGTCTTCCCCTTTGCAGCCAAAAGAGAGGCGGCGATTAACGGCAGAATGCCGTTCTTTACACCCAAAACTTCGACTTCACCTTGAAGTCTGTTTGATCCTTGAATTGCAAACTTGTCCATCGTTTTCTCCTTTTTTGTTAATGTTCACACCAGAGAGATATTCTTCAGCTTGACGATGAATTTATATTATAAAAACCCCTGTTATGTCAAGGGTTTTTTGAATTAAATTCATTAAATCGTTTTCGTAGCGGAGCGGAGAAAACACCTTATTACCCCTCATTAATTAATGAAAAAGAAATTTTAAAATTTTTTAAAACAATTGGGCGACAGCCCAAAAGGAAAACATGTATTTCATATAACGTTCGCGTATATCTGATGTCCGAGCTTTGCGAGGATATGGGCGAAGATTTGCCGGTAGGCAAGCCGTAGCCAGATATACGCTGTTATATGATGTACGTGTTTTTCTTTAATCCGTCTTAGCGGATTGCTCTAAAAAAATAATTCGATTTTGTTTTTTATTTTAGGCGCCTGCCCGCCTTTGGCGGGAAGGGCAGAGGGGATAGAGGTGAATGCCCGTAGCCAAATTACATTAATATTTTAAAGGATTCTATATCTCGCACTTCTCCCTAAACCAATTCGCTCAATCTTTTTAAGTTTAAGTAATACCTCAAGTGTTTGTTTTACTGTTGGTCTCGCAATTTTTGTATTCTCCGTAATATTGCCAGTGCTTGTTTCCTTTACTTTATCGATGTATTGCCAAATAAGCAGTTGTTTTTCCGACAAAATCTTTTCTATATTTTCTTTTGATAAAAGTTCCACCGCCATTTGCGATTGTTTCAAAATAATGTCTAAGAAAAAATTAAGCCAATCCGTAATATTTTCTTTTTCTGTTCCTATGGTTTTTTGACTGCGTCGCAAGGCAATGTAATAATCCGGTTTATTATCCTCAACTAATTTTTCGTGGGAAACATAGGGAATATACAAATATTCCGCTTGAAGTAAAAGCAGGTTTGTAAGCACCCGAGACAGTCGTCCGTTTCCGTCGGTGAATGGATGAATTTTTAGAAATTCAACCAAAAAGTTTCCAATTACTAATAATGGATGAAATTCATCTTCCCTTAACGTTTTTTGTGTCCATTCAATTATATCCCGCATTTGGCCGGGCGTAAGGTACGCTGGCGCGGTATCAAATAGAATACCGATTGACTGGCCGGCCTCGTCTATCATGTGCACTTTATTTTCACCTTTTTTATAGTCGCCACGATGGTTCGCATCTTTTTCTACATGCTTTAAAAGTTCGTGGTGGAAATGCTTGATTGCGTTTTCGTTGAATTTTAGAGTCTTCCAAGAATTAAAGACATTTTCCAATAATTCGTAATAACCTTGCGCTTCTTGTTTATCGCGATTGGTAAATTTTTGGATATTAATACCGCGCATTAGCTTTTCGATGTCCTCATCAGAGAGTCGCGCGCCTTCAATGCGGGTAGAAGCGCCGGTTGAAGTAATTAAAACGGATCGCTTTAATCTCCCTAAAACTTGCGGGCTTAGGCGAGCTCCGGTTATCCAGCGTCCTTTTAGTTCATCAATCTTGGCGATTTTGGACACGATAACAGACGGAATATTTTCAATTCGTTTTGAAAAATTATCCGCAAATGAGTGTTTTTTGGTTAGTTTTTTGTTGTTTTTTGGCATATATTTAATTGGCTATATTAACTATGTCCAATTATATCCAATTAAGAAGATTCAGTCAATCTTTATTGAAGGAGCTGGGGCGAATGCCCGTAGCACAAATCGTCGATCATTATTTTTTGGCATCATAACGATCCGCTCGATCATAGGCAATTACTAGAAACTTTTTATCAGTTGCCCCGCTCTCGTTAATCTTACTAAGTGCCACAGCAACTCCAGCTATCGTACTGCGTCCAAATTTTTTAAGACGTTGTTCAATTGAAGGATCATCCCAACGTATTGCGGCTTTTGGATCATTTTGCGTGCCAGCCATCTTCTTATATTCAGAATTTGTTTTATTGTCTGTAACAAGTTTAATTTCACTTAACAACCTAATGCTCTCATCAAGGGCAGGAAATTCAATCCCAGGAAACGATGTTCCTGGCATAGAATGCCTGCTAAAATTTTCTGGTTTGACGTCTCCATTTCCATTAATATCAAATAATTCCTCATATCTACCAGGATATTTTTTTTGGAAAGCAACCGCGGAAGACAGCATTTCAAATCCAATGACCTCAGTTTTGGGCGATATTTCTTTCATTTTTCTACTAATTCCTAAAGTATTTGTTCCATTGCCCATCGCTGAAACGACAAAATCAAAGCGATTACCGCTATCCTCATTTAATTGTTCTACTGACTCTGCTGCTACATCCTCCAGCGAAGCGACGGAATTCTCATTTACATTTTTACCCCGCCCTTTGATGTTTCCCATGCTATGGTTTAAAAAAACATAATCAGGATGGTCTTTTATAAAACCTATAATAAACTCCGTAAAGCCATTAACATATTTCTCTTTGGGGGTTAGATATACTTGTGCTCCATATTCAATAGCTGCCTGTTCACGAGCTTTTTCACCACCAGCAGGAATGGCTACATGGCATTTATACCCCAACTCTCTGCCAACAGCGGCAAATGATGCACTGGCGGAGCCAGATGAAGTCTCAAAAACATTATCTCCAGGATGGATAAACCCCATCCTTTCTTTTTCATAAAAAAGTTTTAGATAAACTCTATCATAATGGCTATGGCCAATAGAGTTATCGCATTCTAATTTCAAAAAAATTTCATTGCTATTAGGCACTTCACCTTCGTATTTGACTAAAGGAGTATTGCCAATTTTTTCAGACAGTGCATCATACAATTTTTGTCTCTCGGGTGGTAATTTCATTTCGGCTAGTTTTTCAGCAGCAGAATAATTGTCTGCGGAATATTTATCTCCTACTTTACCTCCTACCACTTTGCTTTCTATTAATCCTCTCATTTTAGATACTTCTTCTCTCGCTTCATCAAGAGAGTATCGTTTTTGATCTGGTGATTTTGGCATAAAAATTAAATTAGTTTTCGTAGTGATGGCGGAGAAAATCCTTATTCTCCTCAAATAGTTAATAAAAAAACAAAATTGAATTATTTTTTAGAGCTGGGCGACAGCCCAAAAGGAAAACATGTATTTCATATAACGTATCGCGATATCCGACGTTTCAAGAAGCGAAGCGAATTGAAATGTGGCTTTAGCCCTTGCGGATATCGCGTGTTAAGTGATGTAGCAAAAAAATATTCATGTACTAATGTTTTTTAGTTCTTCGAGTTTTGCCTGTAAAAAATTCATTATCGTATTTTCACCGGAAAGATCAAATTTTGGACTTAGCTCCTGATCTGTAGTGCTGCCAATCAGCGCATGATAAGCAGCGTATTGAGAAAGTTCGTTATCTGATTTTCCTAAGAATTTTTTACATTCTTCTTTTATGATATAGCGTAGTTTGAATCCTTGTCTGGGATAGACCCTCTCTACCTCATCAAATAATTTTTCGATGATTCTGTTGGCCTCAATGCGTTGTTTATCCCATTCATTTGGAGCCTGATTATGTTCTAATCCATTTTCTAAAGTATTCATATTTTTTTGCTATTTCACTTAACTAGTTTCTATCTGAATATAAAGTAAGATAGAAACATAAATTTGTGGTATAGGCGAATAATGTGTATAATTACAATTATTCATCTTATCATACTTATTTTACACTTTTTTGCCTTATTATGCAAAAGTATCTAGACCAAACCGAACAGGAGCTAAAACTGCGCAATTACAGCCCCAAAACTATCAAAAGCTACTTGGCTTGTCTCGCTGAGTATCTCGCTTTTCAAAGTTCGGATATTGAACAAATAAATGAGGAAAAGATCAAAGAATTCCTTCTGCGGAAACAAGCCAAGAATTACGCGCCTCAAACTATCAATCTCTATCTTAATGCCATCAAATTTTTTTATCAGCAAGTACTGAAAGTTTACAAAAAAATAGACATCAGATTCGCCAAGAAGTCCAAAAAATTGCCGGTCGTCCTGTCGCGGCAGGAAATCGGCCAAATCCTTGATAATATTAAGAATTCCAAGCACAAATTGCTAATCGCGCTGTCATATGGCGCCGGCTTGCGGGTGAGCGAGGCGGTAACGCTCAAAGTCCGGGACATCCAGCTGGACGAGCTCACTATCCATCTCAAGGAGGCCAAAGGCAATAAAGACCGGCTGACTATTATTCCGGAAAAGCTCCAGAAAGAGCTTTATTTTTTGGTAAGCGGCCGTGACGGGGGAGATTATCTGTTTGAAAGCGAGCGTGGCGGCCGGCTGACCGAGCGTACGGCGCAAATGATCTTTGCCAAAGCGCTCGCCAAATCCGGCATCAAAAAAGACGCCAGCTTTCACAGCTTGCGCCATTCCTTCGCCACCCACCTGCTGGAAAACGGCACTGACGTCCGCTACGTGCAGGAATTGCTCGGCCACGCCAATATCCGCACCACCCAGCTCTATACCCACGTCACCAATCCGAGCATTAGAAACATCAAAAGCCCCCTATAATTCAGCATTGACAGTAAATTTATCGACTTGTATAATATACATATATGAACGAAGATATATTAAAAAAATTGGTCAACCACGACCAGAAATTTGTTGAAATCGATCAGCGATTTGATAATGTTGACCAGAAATTTGTTGAAATCGATCAAAGATTCGATAAGATTGAGACGAAGCTGGACGAACATGGCGTGATTCTTAAGTCGCATTCAGAGCAATTAGAAATGATTGCCAGTACTGTTGTCAATCATGAGGATAGGTTGGAGAGGATTGAACAGAATATGGCGACAAAAGGTGATATTAGGGGGTTAGATGTGAAGATGGATAAAATGAT
>CAIOLF010000067.1 GCA_903859075.1 Candidatus Buchananbacteria bacterium | reverse complement strand
GGACAAATGCCCTACCGCCGCCGGCTGTCCCTTGGCGATCGCTTCTCCTTCGCCGGTAATCAAACAGGGCCGCATCATGACCGATGACAAAAAAGTAATTATGAGCCAGCCCTGTTCGGTCGCCGCTTGCTCCAATCAGAATATGATCAGTAATGGCGATTTTGAAAATGGGTTGGCGGGATTTACTGGGATGACAAACATTGCAGCAACTATTACCACTGCTATCGTAAATAGCGGTAATTCCGCCGTAGAAATAATTAACACTCAAACACAAGCTCAAGACCTCAACGGATACGGTAAAGCTTTCTTCGTTGCTGATGGAATTAAGTTAACTCACGGAAAAAAGTACGTGGTCTCGGTCTATGCTTATGCTACGACTTTGGGATATTTCGGCTATGTTGATTTTGGAATAAGTGAAGAATCCTACGGTTCGTTTAATCTTGTTGCCGGCAAGTGGTCAAGAATATCTTTTGTGACTACGACCGCCGCGGATGTTACCGTGAAGCCCCGGGTGGTGCTAGGTCCGGGCAGAACCGTTTATATTGATGATTTCCAACTGCAGGAAGTCGGCACCGGCCGCTGCATCTATAATGAAGAATCCCGGACTTGCTCTTTTTACCAAGGGGAATGTTCCATCAATTTCGGCGGCGTGATGTGTTCCGTGAGCAATTGCCAAATCGGCGCTGATTTGCTGTCTGGACTCAATGGAAAATTTGAGGCCCAGGCCGGCGCCGCTGAATTCAAAGCCGATAAATGGGACTTTGCCGACAGCTGGTACAATAACGACAACCGGCATTACCGCGAGAAAAAACTGGGCGCCAGCGACTATAATCTGGTCCTGAAGTCCGCCAATAATCCTCAGGCGCTATCCACCAAATTGAGCAATGTCCAGGTGACCCCCGGCAAGCGCTATGCTTTGAAATTCAAACTCAAGGGCGACTATATTAATCAGGGCGCAATAAATATCGGCATCAACCAGCAAGAGGGCGGGGCTCCTCTCGGCGAATTAAGCTTCTCGGTTTTGCCTTCATTTTGGCAAGACTATTATTTTGAATTCCTCGTGCCGGCCGAGGCTACCAATACCTACATCTATATTGAGACGCCGGCCTACAGCCGGCTGCTCGCCTATGCCGATGATTTTGAGCTCAAGGAAGTGGATCCTAATTGCAACGCTAATTCCATCTGGCTGACGCAAGGTGTCGTTGCCACAAGCAATAAAGAAATTTATTTCAATGCCCAAGCCCAGACCTGCGATGGCGCGGCCGAGGGTTGCAGCCAATTCATCCGCACTAAAGCGGGGTTGGGGAGCAATTTGATTGTGAACGGATCTTTTGACTCAGCCACTTCCGGCTGGGAATTTTTAGGCGACAAATTCAGTTATATCACCGATGGCAGCAAAAATTATGCCAAGGTGTCTTATAACCCCGCCGGTTACTCTCAGTTTAAAGCGCTGGATATCCAACCGGGCACTTATTATATAATTTCCTTTGATGCGGCTCAGATTAATCCCGGGGGGACGAATAAAGCCGACTTGGAGATGTTTTTTGCGGCCAATAGGGCAACCGCCGCGCCTTTAAACATAACCGGGGCAGTCATTAATTGCAAGCAAACTGGTGATTCTTATATTTTAGAAAACACGCCTTCCAATATTAATTTTGAGAGCAAATCCTGCAAGTTTTTGGCGCCGGCAGGAGCTAATGTCTTGAGGTATAAGGTTTTCGCGGATCCCAGCCAATCATTATATGTTGATAATATAAAATTAGAGGCAGTCTATTATAATGTGGATTCGCCTTCCGCCTATACCGATTACAATCCCAACGCCCGCCCGGCCGAACAATTGGCGTACCTGAAGAAGGCGCCCGATTTCTTCAGCTGCTATCGCGACAGCTCCGGCAACTGGGCGAACAGATCCACCCTCTGGGGAATTCTGGCCGGCCAAAACCCGGCTTGCAAAAATTACGCGCCGGTCTGCACCAGCGACGAGGTCGGCTGCGAGCTCTATACTCCGATAAATGGCGATCCGGCCGTGCCCGGCATCGTGGATAATCTTGATGTCTGTCCGCAAGAATGCGCGGGCTATAGCGTCTACCGCCAAGAAGAGACCAATTTCGTTTCGCCCAAATACCGCCAGTTCATCGCCGACAGCAACCTCAAGTATTGTTCCGCCGCTTACGCCGGCTGCGATGAATTCACCAATCTGGACAAGCTCGGCGCCGGCGCCGAGGCGAGAGAGTATTATGTCAGCTTCCGCGCCTGCCAAAAGCCGGACGCGCCTAATGGAGCCACCTATTATACTTGGGAGGGCAGCGATGTTACCGGCTATCAATTGAAAATTTATAAATTAAAGAAAGCAGACACCGATCCCTCGCCGTGCACTTATATCAAGTATACCGGAGCAAATTCTTCCGTTTGCGATAATAATAATTCAAACAACCAGGGAACTTGCAGCCGCGATCAGATGTTTGCCAATCCCGACTGCCGCGAATTTTATAATTCTTCCGACGGCACGGTTTCTTATAAATTATTATCCCAGACGATCTCCGTCTCGGATGACTGCCATCCTTACCGCCGCACCCAGACGCAGACCGGCGCCGGCGAGGCCCAAAACGACTGCAATGCCAAGCAGGGTTATTGGAACGGGGAGGCCTGCGTTTATATGGCGATTCCCAGCGAGGGGC
>CAIOLF010000066.1 GCA_903859075.1 Candidatus Buchananbacteria bacterium | reverse complement strand
TAAATATAAACAAAAAGTTAATATTTCCTTAAATTTGACTTAATTATATCAAGAATAATTGCTTTTGTCAATAACCTCTCATTGACAATTTATAAATAATCCAAGATACTAAGAATAGTCCTAAAAATAGTGTTGAGAAATACGGAAATCAAGCGAAGGAGGATATCGCGCATGAGCAGTGGAGCGAAGAAGAGAAAAAGGATCAAGGGGGAACGTGCCGCCAAAATGGCAAGTCCTCCGCAATTGATACCGGAGGTATGCGACAGAATCGCGGCCAATGGAGGGCCGACGTATCGGACTACCAGCCAAGGCCACGTCTGCAACCAGACGGGCCAGCGACTCAAGCGAGGACAATGCAAGTCGTACACGGCGCGTGTGCTCAACGGCACAACCGCCATGCTGGCCTTCCGCCAAATGAGTCCCGGGGATGGCAAGAAACGCAAGGGCGTCTCTTATCAGACGACCGCGCCACCACCGTCGATGAAGGTACTGCCATGGCCAGGCACGATGGGCTATTTCCGGTGCCCTTGCTGCAGCCATGACACTTATGTCACTACGGCCGGCTCCCATCGGTGCAGCTATTGCGATAAGACCTTCAAAGTGGAGCTAAGTGTGGTTAATATCAAGTACCGCGGCTATCCTTGCTACCATACTTGTCCCCATTGCTCCCGAAGCACCTGGGTAAACTCCCCGGGCATCAGTCGCTGCGATGAGTGCGGCAAGACGTTCAAAGTCGAATACTAAAAGCGGCTCCGACTGGTTCGGAACCGCTTCTTTTCTTTTTATCAGAGCTTGCCGTTTTTTATATCACCTCTAACTTTTTCCATCAGCCGCAAATAAAAATCCAGATTATTTAAAGTCGCCAGCCGCATCCCCAGCGGTTCGCCGGTTTTAAATAGATGCTGCAGATAGGCCTTGGAATATTGTTTTAAATTCGTGTTATTAATGGGTGAAAAATCTTTCTTATACTTGGCATTGGTGATATTGATAGTTTTGTATTTGTAGGACTTTAAGAGATCGACATACAGCCGGCCGTGGCGGGCTTCCCGCGTCGGTATGACGCAATCAAACATATCCACACCTCGTTTGACCGCCTGGACGATATTTTCCGGCGTACCAACGCCCATAAGATAACGCGGCTTGTTTTTGGGCATTTCCGTGGTCAGATAATCCAGCACCTCATACATCTCTTGACTGGTCTCCCCCACTGCCAATCCGCCGATGGCATAACCATCCCAGCCAAAGGCTGGTCCGCCTTTGGCGGAAAAATCTTTTTCTATGCCTACTAAATCACCCAGCGCTTTTAGCCGCAAATCTTTATGCACTCCGCCCTGGACTATGGCGAAATATAATTGCCTCGCCTCGCCGTAGTTCGCCTTTTGGCGAACGGAGGCGGGTTTTTTGTTTTCTTGTTTTTTGATTTCTTTAGCCGCCATCTTCGCCCATTTAGTCGTAATCTTCACAGCTTCTTCCACTTCTTTGCGGCCGGCTTTTGAGGGCGGGCAGACATCAAGGATCATCGCGATATCGCTGCCGATAATATGTTGGATTTTCAAGATCTTTTTCGGCGTCAGCAGATGCTTGCTGCCATCAAGATGCGAGCGGAACTGCACGCCGCCTGGCAATATCTCTCTAATCTTTGACAACGAGAAAACTTGGAAACCGCCAGAGTCCGTCAGGATTGCCCCTTGCCAATCCATGAATTTATGCAGTCCCCCGGCCGCCTTCATTACTGCCATGCCGGGCGTGAGATATAAGTGATAAGTATTTGAAAGTAAGATTTTTGATCCCAAATCCTTAATATCATCGGCTGTGAGATTCTTTACCGCCGCTTTGGTCGCGATCGGCATAAAAAACGGCGTACTAAGTGTCCCGTGTGCCGTTTTTAGCTGCCCCAGTCGGGCAGACGATTTGGTTGATGTTTTTAACAATTTAAACATTATTGCACAATTCCATCAAGCTGGCCCATGATCGGATCCTCAAAGGCGGTGGTTATCGCTTTGAATTTCTTATTGATCACCGCTCCGGTCTCGCTGTCAGTCGCCGTCAAATTGATTTCCGGTATTAAAATTAATACTTTGCCGACATCATCGGTCGTCGGCGTAATGGAAACATTGAAATCAACCACTCCATCCTTTGAGGTCTTAGGCAGGCGGGAGACCTTCCAAATTATTTTTTTGGTTTTGGAATTATAATAGAGATCTCCCAAATTATGGTTTTCCTTATTGTCCCAGCTGACATTTTGCGGCAAGACGGCCGATACCTCAATGTCGGTAATATTATGCAGATTGTTACTCAGCGCCAAACGGACATTATATGATGATGCCTCCCCTGATTTCGGCGTTATCGGCCCGGATCCCAGGGCCACATTATCCGCATCATAATAACGGGCGCCCACCGTCATATCCAGATCAGAATTGATGGCGTTAACTATTTTTTTACTTTTGATATCGGAGTTGCCGGGACTGCCTTCAGGCAAAATGGCTTCACCATAGCTTTCGACGCTGAAATTGCTGATACTGGCATCACTGCCGGCGGAGGCGTCCTTTAGCCGGATCTGCCAGGAGACCTCCCCTTCCTCACCCGGACCCAATTTCAGCAATTTTGCCACTTGGCGCGATGTCCAAGTAATGGTATCGCCGCTGACGCTGCCCTTATTCTCATCAACTAATGTCTCCCAGTCCAAAATATCAGAATTCAAATTGGCTTTAAGCTGGATATTGCGCAGATCCTCCCGGCCGTCATTTTTGAAGCTCAGCGTATAGACTAGCAAATCGCCGAAACCGACCGATTGATTTTCGGCTGAACCATTGACTATCAGCTGCAGCGTCAGCTGATCTTTGACGATTTCCGTGGTAAATGTCTGCTCGTTTTGCGGCAAATATTCATTGCCTTGCTTTCTATCGATCCGCGCTTTTATTTCCTGCGGGCCGGCCTCCGCTACGCCGGAAAAATTACCGTCAAATACTATCTCGTCCTCGCTGGACGAAGCCAGCTTAGCGATAGTCCAAACATTATTGGCACCCGCGGTGGCGTCAGGCGTTGAGGAGGTAAAAATAAAACCCTGGGGATAATCGACGACAATCTCCAAATCGGACACATCTTCCGTGCCGGCATTCTTATACTTGATTTTGTACCGCGCCGGCTGATCAATCAGAACCTTATCCGGACCGCTTAAATCCAAACTGACCGTAGCTGACGAAACCGGCAAATCGGCAATAATCTCTTTTTTAAAATCAGCGTTAAGATTAGCCGGCTGATAGGTCACCGTGCCTTTAAAGGTGTGGACGGAACCAAGCGGCGCGATAATCTTGCCGCTAAAATCTAATTTTTGGGTCTCACCCGCTTTTAACACCCCGATATTCCAAATATTTCTCTTTTCGCCCGAAGCTTCGGGCGTACCGCTGGAATACTTAAAGCTTTCCGGATAAACCAATTCGATATTGAGATTATATAAATTAACTTTTTCGCCGTTAGTGATGATCAAGGTGTAGCTGGATTCCTGTCCGGAAACAAGGCTGATTGGCGGTTCCAGCTTGAAAGTCACGTTCTCATTAGTAAAGGTCTCCTTGTCCATATTAGAGAAATACCAAAAACCGGCGGCGGAAGCGACGAAGAGCACCAAAAAAACAACGATCAGCGAATAAAGCATGGTCCGCCACAAAGGACGCTGGAGCTTATCCAATTTGGTCAGATCGGGTACGTGGCCATTGCCATCGGTATAAACCTCAGCCAAATTTCTCTGAATGTCGCGCTCGTCTGCCCCGTTGCGCTTCGTTTTTTTGACGGTCTCACTGTGATGATTTTTCTCGGCGATTATTTTGGCTAAGTCGTCTTGCATGGTGCCGATATTTTCATGCAAATCAGTCCCCTTATCCTTAGCCGGGCCGATTTTTTTGCCGCCCGTTAAAAATTGGCCCTTATTTTTATGGTCTTTCTTAAACATAATATGTAAATGGTTATTTTTTCAGGCCTAAATAATACACGGCGTCCGCCTTCAACACGTCGCTAAAAACCACCTTGCCGCCATAGGCCTCGATATTATCTTTCGGATAAGCGGCGATCGGCTCATAGCCGACGGGATAAACAACCTCATGCGTAAAATCACTGGCTTCAGCGCCCGACTGAGTCTGCACCACTAGCTGATAACCGATTTCCTTGTCAGTTGATCGCTGGCCGAATAACTTTTGAAAGAAATTATCCTCTCTTTTTCGAGCCAGCTGGTCCAAATTTATCTTATAAGGCAGTTTATAGACCAAAAGAATCTCTTTATTTTCGCCCGGACCAAGCGTTGACCAATTGGCAAAAACCGTCTTATCATCTTCTTGATAAATTCTTGTCTGAGACGCCAGGTCAATTTCGGCTTGATCTTCGGCTTGCAATGACTCCAATTCTTTTAAATTTTCCGTCACTCGGCTTTTTTCCTTGCCCGAAGGCGGATTAAAACCCACCGCCTTGACCAAGATGCTGCCGGCCGGCACGTAAACACGCAGATAACTGTTATTCATTTGCTTGGTGAAATAAGGATCGGTCGGGCCGTAATCATAACGACTAATCAGCAGGTTGACAGTTACCGAGCCGTCGGCCTCTATTTTTGATTGATGAAAAATTTTCTGCTTAATGACATTGTCGGTCTTGCCGCCGCCGATATTAGTAGAGACCACGTTCAGATAGTCAACTCCTTTATCAACCGGCTTGATGCTGGCATCCCAATTATTACTGGCGGCGAATTTTTGGATTTCCTCGTCAGTGAAATACATCATAATATCCTTTTGCTGCAGCCCTTCATAAAGCGTGGCGGCCAATTCAGGAATACGCTCCGGAGGCGAATTGAATAAACCGTCGATAATCTTGGGAAGAATCAAGGCCAGGATTTTTTTCGGCTTATTCTTTTCTTCGGAGTTCATCTCGATGCTTTTCTGCAATTCATATTCAAAATTATCGGCGTTAATGGTCAGCTTTTTGTCGGGCGTGGTTATTGGACCGAGCACGGCGAGCAATCGGCCCAGCCAATCGGAGTTGATGGCGATAACGCCATCAATCGTCGGTCCGCCGCTCTTGTTATAAAACCATTTGATATTTTTAGCCGAGGTCGGCCAATCCGGCCACCAGTTAGTATCCTGGAATTCCCAACGGCTATTGATTAGCTGCAACGGCCGCGGCGGCATTACTAGTTCCTTCATGCCGGCCCGCACATCATAGGTGCCTCCCTGGGGCAATTCAATATTTTTTATCCTGCCATCCTCCAAATCAAGAAGCGCAAAACTGCCCATAAAACCGCCGCTAGCCCTCAGCTCATTGTCATTTTGAAAAATCAGCAGATAACGCTTGAGCTCGTTATCGCCGAAAATTTTTACCGCGAAATCAGTGCCGGTTATCACCTGATCCAAGCTCTTGATAAACTTCGGCAGCAGCACCTTCAGCTGATTGAATTTGTTCCTATTTTCTTCCGGCAAATGTTTGACATCAATATTGCTGAGATTATCCCCCGCCTCGGCCAGCTTTTTATAAGCCTCCTGGGCTTCAACCCGGAAATTTTTCAACTTGCTGGTAAGGGAAAAATCATCTTTACCGGTGAGACTTTCAGTGCCTTTTAAAAGATGTTCTCCAGCCGCGGAAAGATTATCACCCAGCTCTAATAAATTTTTTCCGCTCTTGAAAGAATTCTTGGCCGGCACCGCTTCAGCTAAAAAAGTCAAAAATGACTGGATCTCCGATAACTGGCTCTTGGCAGTCACAAATTCTTGATTGGCGGCCGCCAAATAATTCATTGCTTCCTTGATATTTAGGCTTTGCAGCTGATCGGAAGCGACATTCAGGCCTTGCAGGCCCTTTTGGGCGCTATCCATGACTTGGCTCTTGACTTTTATGGCATTGTTAAAATAATTCACCGCCTTAACCGGCAACACGATGGCAAACGCGATGGCGATAAAAACCAGCAGCGGCTTGAGCGCTAAATTCCTGAATTTCAATCCAAAATCACCAATAATAGCTCTCCGACTGTCGGCTTTATTATTCTTCGGCTGCCTGCTAGGGCGATAAATTTCCATGTAAGGAACGTCGTCTTGCAGCTGCAGTCCCCGTGGTTTTATGGCTGAAAATTGCTTATTCTCTGAGACTATTTCCTGCTCCTCATCCTTTAATTCCAGCCAGCCGTCGCGCCACAGGAAACGCAGGCGCAGCAGCTGGGCGTAACAGAACATTATGGACTGATAAAATTTTTCGCCTAAAAACAAAATCAGATTAATAATCGCGATTTGTTTGATAGTGGCAAGGATTTTGTCCCTGCCTCCCAGCTGGCGCGGATCAAGCTCCGGCGCTAGCGACATTCGCCTCAGGCTTGGCGACTTAATTTTAGAAAAAAGACCCTTAAACCACGCCAAGGTTTCACTGTTTTCCCAAGACCAGAATTCCAAAAATAAAACTTTACTGGCTACCCCGCCCAGTGGCAGTTCCCGATAACCAATGGCTATATCCGCCGTGGTCGAACTGACGCGTTCAATAAATTTTGACTTTGATAAATCCATTAAATACGGCGAACGGTAGACATCTAAGGGATGGCTGACGATATTAATATTAAATTTCTTTTCTTGACTATTGGCAATAGCAATTTTTTTCTCCTCTTCCAGCCGATTATCCGATTTATCGTAATCAAAATAAACCAAGGACGATCTCTTGGTTAACATTTTCTTTATTTCCGGATGCAACAAAACGGCGGACTTGCCTGATACTTTGTCATTTCCGCCAATTTTGTTGAATTTTTTTAGCGGCTTGTTGGATGCCACCGTAGTAAGTGTTTATTTTTAGTAATACTAAAAACACAAATCTTGGTATTTATTATAACATAAATCAGCAATAAAAAACAATCCTGCCAGAGCGGGATTGGGGATAACTTGAATAATTAAGAATTAGGAATTAAAAATTAAGATTATAATAAATATCCAAAATTTCTTCGGCCATTTTTTTCCAAGAAAATCTTTGGATATTCCGCTTTCCCGCCACTGCCAATCGGCTTCGCAAAGCCGCGTCATTAAGGCCAAAAGAAATCTTTTCCGCCATGTCATTGATATTATCCGGTTTGAAATAAATAGCGCTGTCGCCAAGCACTTCCGGCAGGCAGGAAGCGTCTGATGACACCACCGGCAGATTATGCGCCTGCGCCTCAAGCGGCGGCAAACCAAAACCCTCAATCAGCGACGGAAAAACGTATAACTTGGCCCGCTGATAAAGACCGGACAAATCCTCATCACTCAAATATCCCGTAAAGATAATTTGATGTTTAATCTCCGGATGATTATCCAGAACGTATTGCTTTAACCGCTGATAAAAAAAATTAAGTTTCCCGACCAAGACCAGCTGCAGACTAGGAGCTTCGGAATGGATTATTTCAAATGCCTGGATCAACTTTTCCAAATTCTTGTGCGGATAAGCCGAACCGACGTAAAGCAAAAATTCATCGCCTATCCCCTGCCGCTCTAATAATTTTTGGCATTCACTATCGGTGCCGGGCGGCAAATCGAAACCTTCATAAACAACGCTAATCTTTTTTTCATCAATGCCCAGCAGTTTTATTATATCGGTTTTTGTGAATTCGCTGACGGCAATAATCCGGCTCGCCCTTTTGGCCGCTGACTTCACGACTAGATTATAAAGCAGCAATTTCAATTTATAAAGCCAAGGCGGCAAGGTGGTGGCACGGCTGCTGGGATGATGGGAAATAATCAGATCATGAATAGTCACTAAGTATTTGCCCCGATAGAAAAAAGGCACGTTAAAATGCGGGAAATGCATGAAATCCAATCTTTGTTTGGCAATAATAAACGGAAATAAAATTTGCTCGCCCAGGGAGTAAGTTTTGAAATCCGCCAAAACTTTATGAAAATTTTTATTGGTTATCCGGCATTCCGCGAAATTATCCGCTTGTAAAAAAATAACATATTCATTTTCACGGTCTATCGACTGCAATTTATTAACCAATTCATAAACATAACGTCCGATGCCGGCATGCTTCGTACCGTATAAACGGGCATCAATTCCTATTTTCATAATAAAGATTTGAATGAATTAAATATTTCTAAAGTTTCTCGGGCTGTTCTAATCCAAGAAAACTTAGCCGCCTGTTTTTTACCGTTCTCCGCCAGCTGATTGCGCCAGTCGGGATTTTCTAAAATGGCGATAATAGCATTTTTAATTTCGCTGATACTGCTGGGATCTACCAGCAGTCCGGCATTGCCAACTACCTCTACTTGGGAGGAATTACTGCCGGCGATCACGGGGCAACCGCTGGCCATGGCCTCCAGCAGCGGCAAGCCGAATCCCTCATAAAACGAAGGATAAACCAATACGGAGGCCATTTGATATAGGGCTGGCTTGTCCTCTTCAGCGACATAGCCGATAAATCTGATCTTTTTATGATCAGGGGAAACGTCATTATTCAACTTATTTTTCCAGCCGCGGCCGCCGGCAATTACCAGTTCGGCCTCAAGCGCCAATGGCTCATAAGCGGCGATGATCCCTGCCAAATTCTTGCGCGGCTCCAGCGTCCCCAACGACAGAATAAATTTATCGGGCAAACTGTATTTTTCTCTGATGGCGGCCAGCTGCTGGGCGGCAACAGGAACAAAATATCTCTGATCGACCCCCAAATAAACTACTTTAATTTTTTCTTCCGGCAGATTCAACAGCTCCCGTAAATCATTTTTGGTGCTGAGGGAATCGGCAATAATCAAATCGGCTTGGCCCAGGATATTCTTTTTGATAATCAGCTTATGCCAGAGCCGCATCTTGGCCGTGAAAAATTCGGGAAAGCGCAAAAATGATAAATCGTGCACGGTGAGTATTCTTTTACACTTATCCGACCAGGCGATAAAATGAAGATTGGGGACAAAAAATAAATCCACGCCGCCGATCAGCTTATCAATCCGCGGGTAACTAAAAAAATTAAGGGATAAATTGAGCAGCTTGTTGGGATAGCGATAGCCGGAATATTTTACGTTGTCATAATTGAATTCCGGCAGAACCACCCGCTTGCTGGAGTTATAAAAAAGAACATAACGATTATCGCGGTCAGATTCAAAAAGATTTTTGAGCAGATTATAAGCGTACCAAGATACTCCGGAATACCTGTCATTCATCAAACAGCGGATATCGATGCCGATTCTCATATTATTCAAGAAATTTAGAAATTAAGAAATTCAGAAATTAAGGGTAAATTAAAATCTTTTTACCCGGAGCAATTAAGATTACTAACATAATCGGTGATTTGCCGGATGAACCTTGCCGTTGAAAAATTCAAAGCGTGTTCGCGGATGGCCTGCGGATTATAATTATCCGCTCGGAATCTGATGATCTTATCCGCCAAATCTTCCCAAATCTGTTCTTCAAAAAACTCTCCGGTCCTTCCTGCGATGACTGTCTCAGTCGCGCCACCGCCATTATAAGCAATGACCGGGCGGCCGCTGGCCATAGCCTCAACAGCCGTAATGCCAAAATCCTCTTCTTGCGGATTGATATAAGCGATGCAATCGGCAAACAACTGGCGTTTGACCTCATCGGAAATCCTGCCAAAAAACTGGACGTTGGGCTTGGCCATTTTGCGGAGGCGGCTCATTTCTGGGCCAATGCCGAAAACCTTCAACGGCATGCCCAGGCGGGAAAAAGCCTTAACCGCCAAATCGATCCGCTTATAAGGCACGAGGCGGCTGCCGGCCAGGAAAAATTTCTTGGCCCGATCGGAGATATAGAAATTATCAACTTCCACCGGCGGATAAACCACTTCGCTGTCGCGCTGGTAATATTTTTTTATCCGTTCCCTGACGGTGTGGGAATTGGCGATAAAATGATCAACGCGGTCGGCCGCCAGGCGATCCCAGGTGCGCAATTTTCTCAAAGTCAGCGGCAGGAATTTTTTGATTAAAAAATGCACCTTTAATTCTTCCAGATAATTATGAGTATCATTCCAAAGGTAGCGCGTCGGCGTATGGCAATAGCAGATATGCTTGGCGCGCGGCGAAGTGATCACTCCTTTGGCAAAAGAAGAGGCGCTGGAAATAACCAAATCAAAATCCATCAGATCATGGTGCTCGATGGCCGCCGGCATCAGCGATAAATACCATTGGTATTTTTTTACTCCGCCGGGCAATTCCTGCAAAAAAGAAGTGCGGACATCCTTATCCTTAAAAAAATGGTTGCTTCTTTTATCAAAGACAAGAGTAAAAATCGGCGCTTCCGGATAGATTTGCTGAAGCACTTTAAGCACCTGTTCTGCTCCCCCGTCTTGGACCAGATGATCGTGAACTAAAGCTATTTTCATGGCTTAATTTTAGCAGAAAATAGAGCCAAAAATCAAGTCAAATTAACAATTGACAATTAACAGTTAACAATTAACGAAAAACTCAATTATTAAACAAAAAATAGCCATTTCTGGCTATTTTGTATAAAAGTATCAGCTATTCCGTTTTTCTCTTTTTCAGCACCGCGAAAGGAGTGCGCAATAATGTCAAAATGTCCAATTTCATGGTCCAATTTTCCATATACCAAATATCCAAGCGGACTTCTTCATCAAAATCAAGATCGCTGCGTCCGGAGACCTGAGCCATGCCGGTAATGCCCGGCTTAATCGTCAGAACGCGCCGATGAAAATTCTTGTATTTTTCCACTTCCTGGACTTCATGAGGACGCGGACCGACGAGCGACATTTTGCCGATAAAAACATTAAACAGCTCCGGCAATTCATCAATGCTGAAACGGCGCAAAAACTTTCCGACCGGCGTGACGCGGGGATCATCTTTAAATTTCATCATCGGGGAGCCAGAACGCAGATCAACTTGCTGCTTCAAAAATTTCTGATCAAAGCGATACTTATGAGCATCTTTAATCATGGAACGGAATTTGAAATATCTGAAAGGCCGGCCGTACTGGCCGATACGCTGGTAAGAAAAAAATACCGGGCCGCGAGAGCTGAGCTTAACGGCTAAGGCCGCGATTAAAAATACCGGCGATAAAATAATCATTAGAACAGCCGAAACAATAATGTCAAAAATGCGTTTATTTATCCGGCCCCAGCCATCTAATCTGGTTTTTTTGAGCTCCACAATCGGCAGACCAGAAATAGTGCTGATATTAAAATTACTGATAGGAAAATCAAAAATGTCCGCAACGTATTTCAAGGTAACGTGATTAACATAAGAAAAATCACTCAAACGTTCCAATTGTTTGCTGTCCAGGTGTCCGCTAGCGACCAAAATTTCATCGTAACGGCCGACTTTGGCGGCTTGAGCTAATTCCGCCTCGGTTTTAGTATCGAAGCTCTGGAAGCGCCCTACGAGGCGATAACCGGTCTTGGGATGATGCTTTATTACGTCTTCCACTTCCCGCGACAAATCGCTGCCGCCGATAATCACCACCTGATGAACGCCGACCCCGACAAAATAAAGTCGGCGTTGAATAAACCTGACGATTCCCCGGCCGATGATAATGAAAACAATACTGAATACCCAGCCGGCTAAAATAATAAAACGCGAGTCAAATAAATTGCGGCTGAAGAAAAAAATAAACATCAAAAACATGACGGCCGTGGAACAGCCCAGGATAATCCTGCCGATTTCCTCTATCGGGCGCCGCGCGCTACTCATGGAATAAAGCCCGGCAATAGCAAAACTCACTAGCCAAATCACGGCGATCAGCCACATCCAGCTGGTGAAAAAATTAAAAGACAAATTAAAAACTATCGGCCTGATATTGCGGATCGGCTCCCAGTAGCGGAAAAAATATGAAGCAATACCCGCCAGAATAACCATTAAGTAATCAATCGGCACCAAACTGGCGGAAATGGCGATTTCTGATCTTTTCATACAGCTATATTATAACATAATCATCACAAATTAAAAACGTCCCGCTAAGCGGGACATCTTTATTATCCAAACAAGCTTGTAAGCCGAATTCTGTCTTCCAGGCCCCAGTTTTTTCAAACTGGAGCTGGACGATGATCATCTATCTGCGCTCGCTGTTGCCAGCGGCGTCAAGCTCCCGACTATATTTGGGATTGCACCAGGTAGAGTTTACCACGGGCCCTCTGTCGCCAGAGGCCGAGTGACGTCGCCTTAATTTGAGGAGATATCTCTTTCTCAATTTAAAATCTCATCACACTTTTCACCTTTCATCCCGCCGATGGCGGGACTAGTATTGTCTCTGTGGAACTGGTCCTCAATCCGCCTCGCGACGGATCGGGTGGGCGT
>CAIOLF010000065.1 GCA_903859075.1 Candidatus Buchananbacteria bacterium | reverse complement strand
GAAAATTTTTAAAGCATAGTTCAAGCCGAAGCCAGAACTAAGCTTATAAAATTCCCATGCTTGTCGTGCCTAGCCACAACAACCCACCGCGGCTCCGCCGGTATGTTGGCGGGAAAAGTAGAGAAATAAAAGCTTTCTCAAAATTTTTTATGGAAGGTGACAAATTTTAAGCTGCTCTTAAGTCCGCAGATTTTTGCCTAGTACCCACAATCCTGCAGACAAGAAACTATTCAAAGGGATAATCCGAGTAACTTTCGCAACCAAGATAATCCTTTTCATAATTCCTATGCTTGTCGTGCCTGCAGAATTTTAGGCGCTAGACTGCGATTTTTTTAACTAACCAAGCATTATATCAAACATTTAACACATTGTCAATAGCTAACTTTGCTAATTTACAAATATTTACCTAATTTTAGCTAATTTAACAAAATAAAATCGCTAACTCACAGTTAGCGATAGCATTATACCTTATATTCAAAAGCCGGTCAATAGATATTGTTCTACATCTTATACCTATCTTATCACCGTTAATTACCCGATTATCACCAGTTTATCCCGTGATTTCTGTCCAGATCTAATGGCAATCCGACTCTTAGCCACGCCAAAATGATCTGCTAGGACTCTGATCAATTGCGCATTGGCTTTGCCTTCAATCGGAGTAGTAGTCAAAGAGACGGCATAGGAGCCGTCTTCATTTGGTTTTACGGCATTAGTTTTGGAATTTGGCTTTACCCTAATCTTGATAGTCATGAGCATCGCTTACATTGTTTCTAATATTTTCAATTCCAGCTTTCCCGCCGCTGTATCGTAAACCGCAAAAGTCGCTTTATTGAATACTCCGCCGAGCGTGCCGGGATTGATCAGCTGGCAGTTATTGGGCAACGTCTCCATCCAGGGCTTATGCGTGTGGCCGTAAAATACCAGATTATATTTTCCAGTTTCCGCCAGTCTCTTAGCTTCTTCCGGAAAATGGCAGAAAGCAATCTTTATCTTTGTTCCGCTTTCATTAGTCAAAAAAATTTCTCCCTCGTCGCCATGAAGCTTGATATTCGGATATTTCGAGCATACCTTGGGAAGTATTTCCCGATCAGCTACATTACCATAGACTAAATGCATCGGGCCGGCAAATTCTTTGCTGAATAATTCATTTATCATCGACGGCGCCGAGAGATCACCGCAATGGATGATTATTTCTGCTTTATTGACTTTGACCCACGACAAAAACTTCTCAATATTGGGAATGTTGTCATGGGAGTCGGAAATGATGGCGATCAGCATAAATTTATTTTCTTAATTTCTTCAATAATTTTATATCCTCCAGCAGTTCCTTATCCATATTCCCCTCGTGAGGCGTTTCTAAAACCAAATTTAGTTTCTGTTTTTTAGCAAAAGCAACTAAGGATTTAAAGCCCGCCAAACCGATCTTTCCCTTGCCGATATGCCCATGCCGATCTTTATGGCTGCCAAAGTCGGCCAAAGAGTCGTTGGTATGTATTAGATACAAATTTTTCAGATCTAATATTTCATTAAATCGTTTAAAGGTCTGTTTTACCGCTTTTTTAGTACGCAAGTCATAACCGGAAGCAAAGCCATGCGCCGTATCGTAACAAATGCCGACAGAGTACTTTTTAAGTTTAGCCGAAAAAATTATCTTAGCTATTTCCTCAAAAGTATCGCCAATAATCGCGCCGGAGCCGGCCGACATTTCAATCAGAAATTTCGTGCTGCCCTTGTAGCCGTCCAAAATCTTACTGACTCCCTCAATGGCTTTTTTCAGGCCTTCTTTTTCTCCCAAATCCTTGGCGCTGCCCAGGTGAGTCATCAAATACTTTACTCCCAGCTGGCTGCCACGCTCCAATTCCTCACGAATAACCTTTATCGAACCATAATAAATCCGATTATTCGCTGATGCTAAATTTATGTAATAAGGAGAATGGATATAGGCTTCCAGCCTATGCTTCCGGCAATTAGCCTGGAATTTCTTCGCCAGTCCCGCCGTGATCGGCTTGGCCGGGCCGCCCTGCGGCGGACGAGAAAAAAACTGGAAACACTCCAGCCCCGCTTCAGCCGCTCGCAGCGGCGCCAGAGAAATGTCGCCGGCCGCCGAGATATGCGCGCCAATATGCGGATAAATATTTTTAGCCATAGTTGTAATTCTTATACAGACATTTTAAAAGAATTAGGCAAAAAAAACAAGGCAAAACCTTTTTTAGATTCTGCCTTTTTGAAATTCTCGATAGATCCGTAACCCCTCTATTCCTTCGGGCAGGGGCAGACGGTAGTGCCGGTGGAAACGTACCACCGCTTCCATTACGGCCCGTTCGCTGATCTTCTCCTCACGAGCAATCACCGTGACGCGACACAGCGCCTCCGCCTTGCCTAGCGCCCACTGCCGATAGATCTCCGCCGCCTCATGAGCGTAGAAATCGCTCGGCTGAACGGCGAAGAGCATCAGTAGATAAGTAAGCTGGTCTCTCAACTCATAGTTGTGCGGGAGGTTAAAGCGGATGGAGTCGGGAAGATAGAGATCATAAAACTTCGTCCCGTATCTCTTGCCGCGCTTCCACCAGCGATCAACCTCATCGGCCGGGGACAAGCTGGTCTTGTCCGCCAGACGGAACATCTCCGCCAGAGGCGACTTCTGGAACAGGATCGGCAGCTCTTTCCCGTCAGCTATCGGACAGAGATATTCATGACAAATCACTGCCTTGGCCAGCGAATCGCATAGATCGAGTTCTCCGCTGAAAGCGGCTCTCGCTAATTTCGCGGCTGGCACTTCATGATCTGGCGTTCCGAAGCCGAAGAATCGCATCAGATCATGGAACATTGCCGCCCAAGTGAATAAGCATCCCGCCTGCCTGTCGGACAGCTTTTCTTGATCCGTCATCAGACGGATCATCCTCGGCGATTGCTCCGCAATTTCTTTCAGACGATTATAAACGGCACAACTGTGAGCATAGCCGAGATCATCATTAGCGTAGAATTCGCCAACTGCCACTTCCGCGTTGGCCTGGAATTGTACTACTCTCTCGGCCGTAATCGCGCTGATAAACGGCGGCGTTCCCCCACTCAGCCAGTCGTTGAAAGCGAACCGTAAACGTCCGGCTAACAACTCTGGCGTAATCTCTCCAATCGGCGTGTCCGCCATGGCCATGGTCGTCATTGTGAACTCCTTCCTAAAGAACGCCCCGTTCTTCCATTAATAACAATTTCACCCATAAACATTCATACCAGAATATCATAATTAACAAATCTTGTCAAGATAAAACCCCGACAGTTATCGGGGTTTTTATCTGGCATGTTTTCTATATTTTTAGCTGCTGTGGCCGTAGGCCCGAAGCATTGTTTTTACTATCGTGTCAATATCGCTATATTGCGCTTTCCAGCCGAGCAGATCATAGGCCTTCTGCGAGTTGGCCAGCAACTTGGGCGGATCGCCGGGACGCCGCGGGCTGATCTTTACGACGAAATCAACTCCAGAAATTTTTTTCACTGCATCAATAATTTCTTTGACACTTAGTCCGCTCTCCGTGCCTAAATTGGCCGTAAAGCTCTCGTCGTACTTTATTAAATAATCAAGGGCCAGCAGATGCGCGCTGGAGAGATCGGAGACGTGGATATAATCACGGACGCAAGTACCATCAGGAGTATCATAATCATCACCGAATAATTCCACCTGCGGCCGCTTGCCGATAACCGCTTCCATCACTACTGGCAACAGATTATTCGGCTGCTGTTCCAAAGAATTTACCACTCCTTCGACATCATAACCGACGGCATTAAAATATCTCAGCGCGGCAAAACGGATATTTTTTAATTTGTCATACCATTTCAAGATGCGCTCTATCTCCAGCTTGGTAAAGCCGTAAAAATTAATCGGCTCCGTGGGATGCTTCTCGTCGATCGGCAGATATTGCGGCTCGCCATAGACCGCGGCCGTGGAAGAAAAAATGATCTTTTTCACGTTATTTTCCGCCATGGCATTAAATAAATTGATAGCACCGCTGATATTATTGACCGCATACTTTTCCGGTATCACCATTGATTCGCCGGCGGCCTTAAGCGCGGCCAGATAAATAACTGCATCAATGTCCTGCTTCATGGCGCCGCCAATATCGGCCGGATTACGCACGTCGCCAAAAATAAAATCGGCGCCGGAAACGATGTCTTCCTTGCGGCTGGTGATGAGATTATCAAAGACGATGGCTTTATGGCCAGCTTTGATAAGCTCTTTAGTGACGTGGCTGCCGATGTAGCCGGCTCCGCCGACAACCAGAATATTGCTCATATTTTTATTTTACGATTTGGCTCTTTAAAAATTCCATGACTTTCTGATTGCCCAATTTATTGCCCAAGTATTCGCGATAATAGGGGGAGTCAATCTGTTTCTTAGCATCCTCATTATTCTGATAATGCGAGAGAATGTGCGCCGCTTCCTGATTAATCTCTTGCTCGCTGACCGACATTTTCTCTTGCTGAAAAATCTCCCGCGCCAAAATAGAGGTCTTAACCCGGAGTTCGGCTCGCGGAATAAAATCTTTTTCCAAATCATCGTGGGTTTTCTTGATGCTCTTCAGATAATCCTCGAATTTCAATCCTTGTTGCGATATTTCTTCTTCCAATTCATGGACCATCCGATGCGCTTCATTTTCCAGCAGTACCTCCGGCAATTCTCCGAACTCGGAGAGCCCCACTAATTTTTCCAATAATTGGTTTTCCAGTTCACTCTCAATTTTCATTTTCTTTTCTTCTTCCAGATTCTTCCTGATATTATCGCGCAGCTCCGTTGCTGTAGTAAATTTGCCGCCGGAAACCTGTTTGGCAAATTCGTCATCAATAGTCGGCAAAGTTATTTCATAAACTGCCGAACAAGTGACGCGGAACTGCGCCAGCTTGCCAGCCAGATTCTTTTCATAATAATCTTCTGGAAAACGCAATTCAAATTCTTTAACCTCGCCTGCCTTCATTCCTGCTAGCTGCTCTTCAAACCCGGGAATAAAACGATTTTCGCCGATAGTGATCGGATATTTTTGCTGCTTGCCGTTTTCTACCGGCACTTTATCCAAAAAAATATCAAAATTTATCTCCAAACGATCGCCCGCCTTGGCCTCGCGGTCAACCAACGCCTGCTGGGCGCGCATCTTCTTAATATCCTCGATTATTTTTTCCACTTCGCCGTCGCCGACCGCCACCCCCGCCCGCTCTAATTTCAAATTGGAATAATCGCCGATTTTTACTTCCGGCAAAACTGCGACGGTGGCTTTATAAACAAAGTCATTTCCCGGCGCCATTTTTTCAATCTCGATCTTCGGCTGGCCGATAGTCACCAATTTTTCACCGACCACTGCCTCATGATAAGTCTTAATGACAATATCCTCGGAAGCTTCTTGCAAAATCGCCATCTCGCCGAATTTTTGTTTGACAATCTCATATGGCGCCTTGCCCGGCCGAAAGCCTTCTATTTTAGCTTCCCGCGAAACTTTTTCCGCGGCCGCGGTTAAATATTTTTTGACCTCCTCGTAAGGCACCTCGACGATAATCTCCACTTGCGACTTGGGTAATTTTTTTGCTTCGTATTTCATAAGATTAGCTTATAGCTGTTAGTTGTTAGCTTTTAAATTAATTAAAATTCTTTAAAAACATAAAATAAATTTCTAAAAATATTCTATAACATTGAAGGCGACACTTATAATGTCGCCTTCCGCTATTTTAGAGTCAGAAAAAATATTATTTGACCTTTTCGACAATCTTAGCAAAAACGGCCGGATGCTTCTGCGCCAGGCTTGCCAGCACTTTGCGATCCATCTCGATTTTGGCTTTTTTGAGTCCCGCAATGAACTTGCTATAACTGAGTCCGTACTCGCGGACAGCGGCGTTGAGCTGTACTTGCCATAAAGCCCGGGCGGATCTTTTCTTGGCGCGGCGATCACGATAAGCGTAAGCGCCGGCCTTAAGCACGGCGGTTTTTGCCACCTTGATCAGCTTTTTCCTGCCCCAGCGAAAACCCTTGGTCTGTTTCAAGACATTCTTCCTTCTCTTGCTGTGCATTACTCCTCGTTTTACTCTTGGCATCTTATTTAAAATTATTTATTTATTTAACTTATTAATTTATTGGCCTTTATTAAAAAGCTAAATAGCTAAAAGCTATAAGCTAATTAATAAGGCATCGCCGTCCGGATGTTCTTCTGGTCGGCCTTGGAAATCGTCTGGTCGCGACGCTTGGCTCTTTTAGCCTGGCCAGTTTCGCGGGCATTGAAATGATCCTGGCCGCAAGTTCTTTTGATGACTTTTTTATTTTTAGTCACTCGAAATCTTTTAGCGATTGATTGCCTGGTTTTAATTTTCTTCGGCATACTGTTGGTTATGAATAAAGGATGGTCGATAGCCGAGTGCCTTGCTTGACAATCGGTTGTTCTACTTTTAATTCTTTCTTATGTTCTTTCAAGCTCTCGGCGATTTTGTCCGTAACTTTCTTAATTGTTTCCTGAGCCAGATCAGCGTGCTGATTTTCCCGGCCGCGCAGCTGCAGCTCAATCTTTACTTTGTCGCCATCTACAATGAAATTAACTGCTTGATGGGCGCGGACTTCCAGGTCATGTTCGCCGATACGCAAGGACAGTTTGACCGTTTTGACTTCGATGGTTTTAGTCTTGGATTTCTGCTTTCTTTCCTGCTTTTCTTTCTGATATTTATAACTGCCGTAATCCATGAATTTGGCAATCGGCGGATTGGCCTTGGGGGAAACCTCAATCAAATCCAAATCGCGGCCACGCGCTTCCAGCAACGCTTTTTCTTTGGGCATCACGCCAAGATTCTCACCATCCTCATCGATAATCATCAGTTCCGGCGAAGAAATCTTTTCGTTGACGCGAAATTCTTTGGCTCCGATTTGGCTTTTATTATTACCTCGAAATGATCTTCTCATTAGTATTAGCTTTTAGCTGTTAGCTTTTAGCTGTTAGTACTAAGCTAACAAATAAAAGCTAATTTCTAAAAACTAAATCGTTTGTAAAAGCCGGTAACTAATTATGTATAATTGGAATTTACATTTCCTAAAAGCTAACAGCTATAAGCCAAAAGCTAGTTACGGTGGAGATGAGGAGTAATGAGCTCCTGTCTAGAAGAAAATCAGCATCCAGTTGTACAAACTTATCTCTCTTTAATTTCTGCGAGCTGAAAAAGAGAGCCAAAAAGCGCGCAGTGTTCCGGCTGTCTTAGGCGCTTGCTCGCCGGAGCTTCAAACGCCGCAGCCCGAAATATAACACCGTATTCCAATCGCCGGGCCTGGACTGGAGCGATGGTCATGAAGCAATTAAGCCATGACTGGCGCAAAAGCTAAGCCGCTGAAAGCGGATTTAACCTTCGCTAAAATGCTATTGGCATTTATGATTTGGTAATTAGTTTGCGAGCAATCACCAAACTCGGTTTGCCGGCTGTTAATTTAGAATCTTCTATCAAAGCAAAGCATCCCCAATATTTAAAGATACCAATATACGAATGTATACTAATGATACGAAATATATACAAATGATTCTTAATGAGAATTTAGTAGCCATTAGTATCATTCGTACCATTCGTATATTAGTATCTTAAATTTATCTTTTCAATGTTCTTCTGATTTCCCTGTCGATCTCGCGCTTTCGAATGGAATCTCTTTTATCAACCTGGGTTTTTCCGCGAGCTAAGCCAATTTCCACCTTAATTAATCTTCTACTAGTATATACAGAAATCGGTATAATTGTCAACCCCTTTTGCTTGCTCTTGCCGATGAGGGAATTTATCTCTTTCCGATTAAGCAGCAGCTTGCGCGGCTGATTCGGCTGATAGCCTTGCTGCTGGCCGCTCGCCGGCTTATACGGCGAAATATGGCAATTTACCAGCCAGGCTTCATTATTAGCATCAATTGACACATAACTGCCTTTCAAGCTGATTTGGCCGCCCTTCACTGCTTTTACCTCCGGACCTGATAAAACTAGGCCGGCTGTATATTTTTCTAAGACTTCATAGCTAAATAATCCTTCTTTGTTTCTGATGATTGCTCCCATAATTTTGTGAATAAACTCTTTGACTTTATCGCTGAATCTTTGTATAATTTTTATATATTAATTTCCTATGGCTACCAGCGATCGCAAAAAAATAACCATCGATATCTCGTCTCTAACGCTGCTTAAAATCCTGCTAATCACCGCGGCGCTGTTTTTTCTCTATTTTATCAGGGACGCCATCCTGATAATTTTTGTCTCCATCATCTTGGCCTCCGCTTTCACGCCCTGGCTGGACTGGATGCAAAAACACAAAATCCCTCGGGCCGTGGGCGTCTTGATCATTTATTTAGTCTTGTTTTCTATCATCTGCGGCGCCGTCTACCTGATTATACCACCGATAATCAAAGAAATAAATGAACTGATAAAATCTTTTCCTTTCTACTACGAAAAAATTTCTTCCAACTGGCAGAGTTTCCGCGCTTTCTCGGAAAGCCATCAGTGGAGCCAAAACATCCAATCATCGTTTGCAGGCATCCAATCCAGCTTGGGCATGGCTGCCGGCAACGTCTTTTCCACCGTCTTTTCCTTTTTTGGCGGCATCATCTCCTTTTTTATCATCCTGGTTTTGACTTTTTATATGGCGGTCGATGACCAAGCCATTAAAAAAGCGATTCGCTCCGTCCTGCCCATAGATTATCAGCCCTATTCCATGCACCTGATCAATCGGATTCAGGAAAAAATCGGCCTGTGGCTGCGAGGACAAATTTTCTTATCGCTGGTCATTTTTGCCGTTTCCTGGATCGGCTTATCTATTCTTGGCGTTAAATACGCCTTAGTCCTGGCCGTCTTTGCCGGAGTGACGGAAATCATTCCTTATCTTGGTCCTTTTATCGGAGCTTTACCGGCGGTTTTTATCGCCTTTACACAATCACCGCTATTAGGTATAATAACAATCGTTCTGTACATAGTCATTCAGCAAGCGGAAAATTATTTCTTGGTTCCCAAGGTAATGCAGAAAGCTGTCGGCCTTAATCCCATCATTATTATTATCGCGATTATGATCGGAGCCAAACTGGCCGGAATTTTGGGCGTCTTGCTGGCCGTACCGGTGGCAACCGCCATCAGCGTGGTAGTCCGGGATATTTTCAAAGCTAGAGAAGAAAAAGAAGAAAAAGCCTTAGCAGCATAAAATTAAAATATTATTAATAATAATTTTGGTTTGCGGGACAGAGGGCCTGAGACCAAACTAAAGGAGAAAAGATAATGGCTTATCCAAAAAGAAATCCCATGTCTGAAATGGCCGACGACAATTTTGACGCCGGCACCGCTTCTTACAGCCGCGGCAGCGGCAAGGGATGGAAAGTCCTTGTTGTCATCCTGATTATCATTATCATCGTCATCCTCGGCTGGTTTGCCTTTGTTACCATGGGCAAAGGAGCGGGGATCGGCGGCGATAAGATTGCTCCGGTCGACAACAGCTGGCAAGCAGTGTTTCTAACCAACGGCCAAGTCTACTTCGGCAAGGTAAAATCTGTCGGCGAAGAGACCTTGGGACTGAGTGAGATCTACTATCTGCAAGTAGTCACTCGCCCCTTGCAGACCAGCCAGGTCGGCACTAATCAGCCGGCCCAGACTCAGCAAGAGCTGACGCTGATCAAGCTGGGCAATGAAATTCACGGGCCGCAGGACTCCATGACCATCAATCGCGACCAAATCCTGCTGACTGAAAAGTTAAAGAATGATTCTAAGGTCGTTGAGGCCATCAACAACTACCTCAAAGAACAGCAGAAACCAGCTACTAAATAATAGCTGAGATACTCCTAAATCAGTCTCCCGACGTTTTGTCGGGGGGCTGATTTTTTGTTTGAAGAAATATGTTATAATATAGTCATGGCAAGAAAAAGAGAAAATGAAACTAAAACGCCCAATGTCTGGGGTAAAATTCTCACCGGCGATGCCAATGAGTATCTGCCTCTGTTTGAATTTGCCAAGAGTTTAAAACTGAACGAAGAATATCTGATCGGCCTGGCTAAAAGCGGGCGCTTAAAAGCTTTCAAATTGGATGATTATTGGCTCTCAACCTCGCCCTGGGTTAATGAATGGCTGGGGGAAGTAAAAGATCATCTGCGCCAGGAAATCGGCAGTGAAAAAACAATTGCCTTGACTCCGGCAGCGCTCCCACGGGGAAAAACAGCTCCCCTAAAGATCGTCAAACCCCAAATCGTTCCCTCGTTTTACCAGGACATCGCTGAAACCAAACGCGAGTTATTAGAAGAGCTGTCTAAAGAAAACAACTCCCGACCCGAAAAAAAATGGGTGCGCTATGTCGCTAATGGTAATTCCTTTAAAGCTATCCTCAATACTCCTCTGAAGCTGGCCCTAACTCCCCAGCAGACCTCGCACAGCCATTATGCCTTACTTTTGGCCCTCTTTTTTATCGTGGCCGCGGGATTGTTTATCTATACCGTTGCCCTAGCCGGCTTTTGACTTTAAGCCGAATTTCAGCTAAGATACCGGCAAATCAATCTCTTTTAACTATGGCTAAAAACAGAAATGATGCGATGGAAAAAATCGTCGCCCTGTGCAAGCGCCGGGGTTTTATTTTTCCTAATTCCGAAATTTACGGCGGACTGGCCAGCTCTTACGATTACGGTCCTTTAGGGGTGGAGATAAAGAATAATATCAAAAGATTGTGGTGGAAATATTTTGTCCAGGACCGGGAAGATATGACCGGCATAGATGGAAATATCATCCTAAGCCCCAGGGTCTGGGAAGCATCGGGCCACGTTGCCAACTTTACCGATCCCTTGGTGGAATGTAAAAAGTGCCACCAGAGATTCCGGCCTGATAAGCTTGAAAACGCGGCCAAATGTCCCGATTGCGGCGGCGAGTTCACTGCCGAAAAAAGATTCAGCGGGCTTTTTAAGACCGTTATCGGCCCGGTGGAAGAAGAAGGCCAGGTGGTCTATCTCCGTCCGGAAACCGCCCAAGCTATTTTTGCCGATTATAAAAACGTCCTTAACTCCAGCAATAAAAAAATACCTTTCGGCATCGGGCAAATCGGCAAGGCCTTCAGGAATGAAATCACCACCGGTAATTTCACCTTCCGGACCTTTGAATTTGAACAGATGGAAATAGAATATTTCATCAATCCCACGGCCGACTGGAATAAAATCTTCGAGGAGTGGCTTGATTATATCTACGGCTTTATGGATGTAATTGGTTTAGAAAGAAAAAAAATGCATAATCATGAAATAGCCAAGGAAGACCTGGCCTTTTATTCTAAACGCACGATTGACTTGGAATATCAGTTCCCTTTCGGCCAGGATGAGCTTTGGGCCATCGCCTATCGCACTGACCATGATTTGGGACTGCATCAAAAATACTCCGGCCAAAACTTGGAATATTTTGACGACAAAACGAATAAAAAGTATCTGCCTCATGTCATCGAACCGACTTTCGGACTGGATCGCACTATTTTGGCTTTAATCGGCGAGGCCTACCGTGAAGAAGAACTGCCTGACGGAGAAACTAGAGTGGTATTAAAATTCAAACCAAATGTCGCGCCCTATAAAATAGCGGTCTTTCCCCTGCTTAAAAACAAGCCCGAATTAGTAGCGGCTGCCCGCCGGCTATATGAAGACTTAAAGAAGGACTTCTTGGTTTTTTGGGACGATCGCGGCAATATCGGCAAGAGATACCGCTACCAGGATGAAATCGGCACTCCTTATTGCGTCACTGTCGACTTTGACAGCCTGGAAAACAATTCCGTCACCGTCCGCTATCGCGACAGCATGCGGCAAGAGCGAATAAATATCGACGGCTTAAAAGACTACCTTCATAAAAAAATAGAACTCTAAATAATAATATACCGCAGATAAAACTGCGGTATATTAAACTATAATACATGCTAGCAATAGAAAAAATCACCATTGACCAAGAACATGCCGGGAAGCGTCTGGATAAATTTCTGGTTGAGCGTTTTCCAGAAATTTCGCGCTCCCAGATACAAAAAGCCGTCAAAGACGGCACCGTTTTGATAAACGGCCGCAGCATCCTGCCGCATCATTTCCTGAAAAATCAGGATTTACTTGAAATCAAGGAAGCGGAAGAAAAAAAATCAACTGCAGAACACTCCACTCGGATAACCCGCGAGGAATTCGTCAAATCAAAAAAATTTTCCAAGATAAAAGTAATTAAAGAGACGAATGATTTCTTAATAATCGAAAAGCCGTCTGGCATCCTAGTCCATCCGACCGATACCAATAAATTCGGCACTATTGTCGATTGGATCATGGAAAAATATCCCCAGCTCAAGCAGATCGGCGAAGATCCGACACGGCCGGCGATTGTTCACCGGCTGGACAAAGACGTCTCCGGCCTGATGCTGATACCTAAAACCCAGGCTGCTTTTGATTATTTCAAACAGCAGTTCAAAAATCATACTATTATCAAAAAATATCTAGCTTTGGTTGAAGGCGCGGTGCCGCGCGATGAGGACGAGATCAATTTTCCTATCGGCCGCTCTAGAACCAAGCCAGGGCTGTTTGCCGCCAGGCCGCTAAATCAGGATGGTAAAAAGGCCATCTCCCGCTTCCGCGTCATCAAACGTTTTCGCAATTTCACTCTGCTTGAAGTAGAAATCCTTACTGGGCGCACCCACCAGATCCGCGTCCATTTGCTGTCTTATGGCACGCCGGTTGTCGGGGACAAACTTTATCATCCAAAACTTAAGCCCAGAAATAATCCGGGACGCATTTTCCTCCATGCCGCCGAATTGATTTTTACCGGTCCGGACGGCAAAGTTTATCATTTTAAAAGCAAGCTGCCGGCTCTGCTAGCCAAGTTTGAAAAAAAACTAAAATAGCAAACCACGAATTTACGAATAATACGCGAATATACGAATTAAATAATTTTTTTAATTAGAATTCATATATTCGTAAAATTAGTATATTCACGGTTTGCTGTTTTCACGATTTTATGTTACTATAAAAAAGTAATCTGAAAAATTAATAATTAAATTCTATGGGTTTACCCAGCAAAAGGAGAACTAAAACTTCCAAGAGAGATCGCGCCTCCCATTTCGCGTTAAAGCCAGCCGCTCTGAGTAAGTGCGCCAAATGCGGCAAACCGGTCCGGCCTCATGTCGCTTGCGCCTTCTGCGGCACCTACAAAGGACGCCAAGCCATCAAAATCAAAGTCAAGGCTAAGACAACCAAACAGAAAGCCCAGGAAAGGAAAGAAAAGACCAAGGAAAAAGCCGCCAAAAAATAATTTTGATTCCTAATATCTAATTTCTAAATTTTAGAAATTAGAGATTAGTACTTAGATATTTTAAAATAATTATGTCCAACCGCCATCTCGCCCGCACGATTGCCGTCCAGACGTTGTACCAGTGGGATTTTAATGATCACAGGGAAAATGTCGACGACATCCTAAAAAATGACAAGGAGTCCTTTGCTCCGGATTTTGACGATGGCGGATTTATCGAACACCTCATCCACGGCGTTATCGAGCATCAAGCGGAAATTGACGGTCTGATTACCAAATATGCCCCGGAATGGCCGCTGGAACAAATCACTATTGTTGATCGCAATGTTCTGCGTCTTGGCGCTTTTGAATTAAAATATGATCCTAATATTCCTGCTAAAGTAGCCATTAACGAAGCGATTGAACTGGCCAAAAATTTCGGCGGCGAATCGTCCGGCAAGTTCGTCAACGGCGTACTGGGAGCGATCTTTAAGGAAATCGGCGAAAAAGAGATCGATAAGAAAAAGGCGGCGGAAGCAGCAACTAAACCGGAAAATTCCGAAGAAAAAACTAATTAATAAATCGCATAAAAATCTGAGATCATTCAAGCAGGCAGTTTTGTTTTAATGTTTTCATATTTTAATGCCTAGTTAAATTATGTCCGATATCAACTTATTGGAGAAAAGCATCGGCCTGAAGTTCAAAAACCCAGATCTCCTCACCCAAGCAATTGTTCATCGCTCTTATCTCAATGAACACCCTGAATTCGAACTGGATCATAATGAGCGATTGGAATTTTTGGGCGATGCGATCCTGGAGCTGGTCGTAACCGAATATCTCTACAAAAATTACCCCAACCCGGAAGGTGAGCTGACCAATTGGCGCGCCAGCTTGGTCAATGGCACATCGCTGGCCGCTGTCGCCAAAGAATTAGGCATTGAACAATTCATCATGCTCAGCCGCGGCGAAGCCAAAGACAAAAATTCAAAAGCCCGACAATATATCATGGCCAACGCCGTCGAAGCGATTATCGGCGCTATTTATCTCGACTTAGGATCAGCTTCAGCCAAAAAGTTTATTACCGCCCATATAATCAGCAAACTCGAGAATATCCTGGCTAACAAGCTGTACATCGATGCCAAAAGCAATTTTCAAGAACGGGCCCAAGAAAAAGCCGGGGTTACTCCAATCTATAAAGTTATCAGCTCGAGCGGCCCGGATCATGCCAAAACCTTTAAAGTCGGCGTCTATCTGGATAAAGAACTCATCGCCACCGGAGCTGGCAGCAGCAAACAAGAAGCCCAGACCGAGGCGGCGAAAAACGCGCTAGAGATCAAAAATTGGAATTAATCTAAATTTTCAAATATGACCTTAGAAAGTTTGCTGCAAAAAGCAGCCAAACAGCAGGCCTCTGATGTCCACTTGCTGGCCAACTTGCCGCCTTACATGCGCATCGACGGCGAGCTTAAGGAAATAGACAAAAAACCGCTCTTGCCCAAAGAAATTGAGACCATGGTCAAGGAAATTATCGATGAAAATCGCTTCAAGAAATTCATCTTGGAAAAAGAGCTGGATCTGGCCTATGAATCCAAGAATGGCTACCGCTTTCGCATCAATCTGCATTGGGAAAAAGGCAACATCGGCCTGTCCGCCAGAACAATTCCCGCGGAGATCCCTTCAATGGAGGACGTGGGCATGCCGCCAATCCTGTTTGAATTATGCAACCTCGACCGAGGTCTGATTATCGTCACCGGTCCGACCGGCTGCGGTAAATCCACCTCACTCGCGGCGATGATTAATTACATCAATAAAAACCGCCGAGCCAACATCATCACTTTTGAAGATCCGATCGAATTCATTTTCAAACCTGACAAGAGCTTGATCCGCCAGCGTCAGCTGGCTACCGATATGCTCTCCTTCCAAAACGGGCTGATCCACGTTCTGCGCCAAGACCCTAACATTATCATGGTCGGTGAAATGCGCGACTTAGAAACGATTGCTACCACTATCACTCTGGCGGAAACCGGGCATTTGGTGTTTGCCACCTTGCACACTTACAGCGCGGCTCAGACCGTTGATCGTATTATCGATATTTTCCCGCCTTTCCAGCAAAATCAAATCCGCATGCAGCTATCCACCATTCTGCAAGGCGTCATCACTCAGCGCCTGGTGCCCAGGAAAAACGGCGGCCGCGTGGCGGCTCGCGAGATACTCATCAATAATTCCGCCATCGCCAATATGATCCGAGAAAACAAAATTTCCCAAATCAAAAATACCATCCAGACTAGCGCCCGGGAAGGCATGATTACCATGGAAAATGCTTTAATAAAATTATATAAAGAAGGAGTGATCACCAAGGAAACAATGGAAGCCAATCTCTACGCCCCGTCTAACAGCTATTAAGGCAGTTAATAAAAAATATATTTTATAAAAAAGCCCCGATAACGGGGCTTTTTTATTTTATTCGCCATAATTTTGTCTGATTGACATTTGAATGCTTTTAATATAAATTGAAGGCCAAGGAGAAACAATCGTACATCACATTTTGTAATCAAATGAAAAGGAGAACGACCAATGAAGACGATACCGGTAATAAAGCTGTTTTCTGATGCGCATATTCCGGAGCGAGCTTCCGACGGAGCGGTCGGCTTTGATGCTTATGCCTACGCTCCCCTAAATATCGACACTAAGGAATACGACGGGGAATTGCCCTTTACTCTGATGCCGGGCGAGAAAGTGCTCATCGGCATCGGCGTCCGCTTCGCCCTGCCTTGGCCGATCGAATGCCAGGTGCGCCCGCGCAGCGGCATGGCCAACAAACATGGCATCGAACTAGGAAATGCTCCCGGCACCATCGACCCGGACTTCCGCGGCAATGTCGGCGTCCTGTTGCGTAACCGCAGCGACGAACCGTTTATGATCGAAAAGGGCCAACGGATCGCGCAACTGATTTTCGCGGCGGTGGAAATTCCGACGTTTGAAAAAGTCGAGTCTTTGCCGGACACCCGGCGCGGGGTTGGCGGTTTCGGCAGCACCGGCATGGACGTCATCAAACTGGGCACGACCCAATACGCGCTGGAAATCGCACAGCGAGATGTCTTTTACATGAAAATCGCCGTTGCCGCTTCGGACCGATCCAATTGCGCCCGCGGTTGCCAGCGCGACGAAAAAGGCAAATATCTGCGCGACCCCAAAGGGCGCCTAATCGGCCAAACCAGGAAATTCGGCTGCGTCATCGTCAAACATGACAATGCTGTTTCCATCGGCTGGAATGCCCAAATTCCCGGAGAGGAACTCTGCGCCGAGGTCGGCTGTCTGCGCGAGGCGGAGGGTATCAAATCGGGCGAGCGAATTGAGCGTTGCCGGGCGCTCCATGCCGAACAAATGGCCTTCGACAAGATGCTCGCGAGCGGCGTCGGTGCTTCCACGGCCGGAGCGACGATGTATGTGACGGCCGAACCCTGCGAGGTTTGCGCCAAATCGATTGTCGGCACCGGCATTGATACGCTGATCCTGCTGGAGGGCGTCTATCCCAACAACGGGCTCAAGATCGTTCGCGACGCCGGGGTCAACGTCCGATTTGTCGCCAAAGAAGACCTGGCATAGCCGCGACATAGCCCCCCCTGCGCACCAAAACATCCATCAACCATCAGCACGAGGATAGTCCACTTAATTGGCCGTTCTCGTTTTCTTTTTCTTGATTTATATAAAAAATTCTGCTAAAATAATTTCTACTGATGGCATATCGCCGGACGCGCGCCCATAGCTCAACTGGATAGAGTGTCTGGCTTCGGACCAGAAGGTTGTAGGTTCGAATCCTGCTGGGCGCACCAGAACGAATTAGTCAAATTTTTCCGCTCCCCGCCACCGCAGGCGGCGACCAAATTATACGGAATTTCATAATCAAAATGCAATTGGCGGTTTTGCAAAATGCGGTTCGACCCGATATTTTTTAGAAATGCGGCCAGTTCCGACTTTTCAGAACTTCGCAGTAAATTATCGGCTTTGTTGAGCGATAAAATAAACTCACGAGCCGGTTCGACCCAAGACCAGTTGTTTTGTTCAAAATCTTTGATTCTCTCATTAAGTTCTAACTTCCGAGTTAGGATTTTTTGTTTTCTAGAAGTATATTCTTCAGTCGAGATTGTGTCACTCAAATAGACATCCAGCAATTTCTCTAATTGTCGGTTGATGTTTTCTAACTCGCTTTTAAGATTTTGAATATTGTCTTGAGCTTGTTCTTTTGCTGTTAGCTCGTCTTTATCCAGCTCAGCCATTATTTTCTCCTGGTCTTGGTCGGACAAAGCAATTGTTTGAAGATATTGTTTGATTTGTGATTCTAATTCTTCCTCGCGCAAAAAGTGCTTTTCGGTGCATTCGCCTCGTTTTTTCGTACAACGATAATAGTTGTGGCCTTTCTGGGTTTCCGCGGTTATGGAGCAGCCACACGAGCATTTCATCAGTCCCGTAAATGCAAAGTCACGATGTAATTTTTTTCGTGTTCTCGCTCGGGTATTTCGCACTTTTTGCACTTCTTCAAACAATTTCTTTGATATTAACGGCTCATGAGTACCCTCAAATACTTCGCCCTTGTATCTCATTAGGCCAAGGTAGAAAATATTTTGCAACATGCTGAATATCGCATTCATGGACAATTTGCGATGATAGCCGCCAGTCAGGTTATGAGCTTCGCACCAGTTTACTAAAGACAAAAGCGAATATTGGCCAGTGGCGTATAATTCAAACACTTTCTTGATCATCACGCTTTTAGCAGGATCGACATCAATTCCTCGTGTTCTCGCATTATTAAGATAGCCCACTGGCGCAAAAGACGGCCAAACGCCGTTCCTTAGCTTTTGTCTTAAACCTCGTTTAACATTCTCTCGCAAATTGTCCACAAAATATTTTGATTGGCCGAACGCGATATTGAGCATGAACAAACCTTGTGGAGTAGGCTCAAACCAAAAGCAAGGGAATTTGAGGGCTTTTATCACTCCTCTATCAACCATGTGGATAATCTTGCCACCATCGACAGAATTACGCGCCAAGCGGTCTGGATGCCACGACAGGATGCCATCAGCTTGGCCTTGCTCTATCTTGGCCAGCATTTCGCCGAAAATTTTTCGGCCCGGTTCTTTGGCGGTTTTTGATTCAAAGAATGAATCGGCAATTTCCAGTTTTTCTTTGGCGGCAAATTCTTTTAGCTCAGTAACCTGAGCTTCGATACTTAAGACCTGACGATCCTCGTCTTCGGTGCTCTTGCGAGCGTAGATAAAATATCTCATATATTTCTAATGATAATTTAATTCTAATAATGACAAATAAACATAAAAATTTTCTTTTACCTGAATTAATATTCAGACAAAACCGCCAATTGCATTTTGATTATGAAATTCCGTATAATTTGGTCGCCGCCTGCGGTGGCGGGGAGCGGAAAAAT
>CAIOLF010000064.1 GCA_903859075.1 Candidatus Buchananbacteria bacterium | reverse complement strand
TCTTACTCGCCCGCAGCCGCCAAACTCATTGCCGCCAAAAGCATTGAACAAAAGCAAGGCGCCCGCGGCATAAAAAAAGTTATCCAGGAGCTGCTGGAAACTCCCATTTCCAAAGCAATCTTGGAAGAAAAAGTCCGTTCGGGAAACACTATACACCTTGAGGCAAAAAATGGTATAATAAAGGTGGAAAAATAAAGCTGGTTAAAAATTCAAAGCTAGAAATTAAGATTTAATTGGGCTTTAAATTTGCCAAAAATCTGGCTTTGGCTGCTGAATTTTAATTACCCCAAAAATTATCAATGCCTCAAACCATTTCCAATAGCCAGCCGGATGAACAAAAACCTGGTGAAATTGCCACGAACTTACGTCGCGCCAAACAGAACGATCTCCTCAACGGCCAAGATAAAAGCCAGCGATTAGCCCGAGAGCGGCGGCGGCAAGGGTTGTTGCGGCAGATGGAAAACAAAAAGATGGCTCAAGAGAGCCGCCTAAACTTGTTAAAAAGGCTCGCCGAGCTGGAAGAAGAAGATAAGAAAAATAAACCCAAAACCACCATTGAGGAATTCGGGCCGGAGCCCAACATACCGGCCGAGGGCACGGCTGAAAGCACTATGGAAAAACCGGTGCCGGCGGAAATAGGGCGGGTTCCCATGGAACAAAAAAAAGATGAGCTTCCGCCGCAGGAAGATGCCAATGCTCCGCTGGAACAATTGCCGCAAAAAATGGAGATTGGCGAACCGACCAGACCGGAAGCCACTAAGGGTGGCGAACCGGGTGGCGGACCTATAAAAACAGATGTAGAACCTGGCCCTTTTAGCAAAGCCGGCCCCCTCAAAGCCGGAACAGGAGAGCCGGAAAAACCTGGTGCAGAAAAACCAGGTGAAGAAAAGGCCGGAGAAAAACCCGGAGAAAAAACTCCCCCGGAGACACCGCGGACAGAAAAAGAAACTGCCGAATCGGCCAAAACCCCACCCTCGGAAGGCGCGCAGGCGGCCAAAATCAGCGGCGCGCAGATGGCCGGGCGGAATAAAGCATTGGCGGGCGGAGTTGAAGGAGCGCTGGCGGAAGCAGCCGGCTTACCACCGTCAGTCACCGAAGTCATTTCGGTTTGGAAAAAATATAAATGGTTTGTCTGGGCCGCCGGCATTATTGCTCCCCTCATAATACCAATACTTATCGGCTTGCTTATCGGCCTCACTCTCTTCTTCATAGTTTTCTTGACTATCTACTACATGGATAACAATCCGGGAGTTACTTTTATGGCTGCTATTCGGTGCGGCGGTGCCCAGCTACTGGGCGGAGACGGCTTCAGCTGTTTGGTAAAAGAAGCGATAAAGAAAGTGCCTGCCGCTGTCAACAGCGCTGTCAAACAGCAATAATTTTACCCTGCCACAATTAACCTGATCAAATAAATTATGAACCTTGACTGGAAAAAAATCGGCATTATCGCCATGTTCATAGCGGCCGTGCTGTTATTTGGCTTCTTTTTGTACTTCTTTTTCTTCCGGCCGATTTTTAGGCCGCAACCGACGGCCAACGTAAATATTACCAACGGCCAATTGCCGCCGGCAGTCAATGCCAATGCTCCTAGAAATTTCGTCAACGTCAACGGACAGCTTGTACCGGTAGCTAATGCCAATGTGGCTCAGCCGCCGCCACCCAGCGAAATCGCCCAAGGCGGCCCCACTATAGTCAGCCCGATTACCAAAGACCCGGCTTATTTCCCTTCCCCCACCGCTGACGGCCGAGTCATTTATTATAATCCCAAAGACGGCAAATTCTACCGGGTGACCGCTGACGGCCAGATTGAAGCCTATAATGATAAAGTTTTTTACAACGTCAGCAATGCCACCTGGTCTAAGGACCATAACATGGCGGTACTGGAATATCCGGACGGCTCCAATATTATTTATGATTTCAAAAACAACAAGCAATACACCCTGCCCGCGCATTGGCAGGAATTCTCCTTCGCGCCGGACAGCCAGCAAATCGCTTTCAAAAGCATGGCGCTGGATCCGGAAAACCGCTTCTTGGCCCTGGCCAAATATGACAGCAGCCAGGTAAAGATTCTGGAAGACATCGGCGGCTCCGAAGACAAATTCCAAATAAATTTTTCGCCCAGCGGCCAGGTGGTCGGCGATTTCAAAGAAGGCAAAGATCTGGACCGCTCGGAAATTTATTTCATCGGGCAGAATAAAGAGAATTTCAAATCCATGGTCGTGGAAGGGCGGGATTTCCGCGGCCTCTGGTCTCCCACCGGCAACCGCATGGTTTATAGCGTCTATAACAGCAACAATGGCTACCTGCCGGAACTCTGGATTTCTGATGCTTCCGGCGATAATATCGGCAATAACCGCCAAAAAATCTACCTCAACACTTGGGCGGACAAATGCTCTTTTGCCGGCAATAGCCTCCTTTATTGCGCCGTGCCTCAATCTCTGCCGGAGGGCGCCGGCCTAGTGCCTGAAGCGGCCGCTGATATCGCTGATAATATTTATGAAATTAATCTTAGTAGCGGAGCCAGACGGATGATTGCCACGCCCAGTGGCGACCATAATATCTCTCAAATCATCACTATACCTAATGCCAACTATATACTGTTCTCCGATTCCAAATCAAAAATGATTTACCGGATGGATTTGCAGTAATTACTATTCTAGCGAATTAATTTAGAATTCTGTCAAACAGATGTCCCATAATAAAGTAAAAAAAGTCATCCTGTTAGCTTGTTATATCTTTTTATTGCTCTTTTATTCCTTGCTATTTTGCGCGAGCGCCAGGGCGCAGGATTCCGGCCAGCCGGCATTATCATTTACTCCCAATGTCAATATCGGTCCCGGCTTTCAGCAGGGAGTGGCTCAGCCTGTCAATGAAAGCACTCTGGGAAATTATATCGCCACTTGGTACGGCTTTGTCATCGGCACCATTGGCATCCTGGCGGCGATTATGATAATGTACGGGGGAGTTAAATGGCTGACCTCCCGCGGCGGCCAGGCGGTCAGCGATGCCAAGGATATTATCTTTTCCGCCCTTATAGGCCTG
>CAIOLF010000063.1 GCA_903859075.1 Candidatus Buchananbacteria bacterium | reverse complement strand
CAAGGCTTCGTGAATAGATCATCTGATATGTGAAAGGAAAGCCGGATGAGTGCCCAATAGCGGAAAGACCACGGAATTGTCAGTTTTAAAGCTGACCTTGACTTCAGTTAATGATGCTGCCGGCGCTCAATTGGAGAATGTCGAAGTATACCTGAAGAACAACAATACCACTTATGATCTCGCCTCCTCAACCGGCGATGGCGTTTACAAGAACACCAACATGGGCTTGGTATTGACCAGCGGAGTCGTTTATGAATTCGTTGTCAGAACCGATATCAAGAGCACTGCTACCAACGGCGATTACACAGTCAAATTGGCTGATGCCGCCGGAGGCGACTTAGTGCTCAAGGAAACCGGCAATGATACTTTAGTTACCGATATTACTCCGAACTCCGTAACCTTGAACAAGGTCAGCGTTATCGCGGCCGGCGTGGAATTCTCCAGGAATGTCCTTTCCGCCGCTTATAACGCCGTAGTCGGCACTGCCGATGTTGAAATCTTGAATTTCAACATCAAGGCTGGCCAGACCACCGATGTCAAAGTGACTCAGTTGAGTTTCTTGGATCACAATGCCACCGCCACTAAATCAGTGGTTTCCGAGTTCAAGCTTTCCAAGCAGAACACTGATGGCACTTACACTTTATTAAAGACTGTGTCAGCCAATGATTTGGCAGCTAATGCGATCGCCTTAAACGATCTGGCAATAGTGGTTACCAAGGATACGACAGCCAAATTCAAACTGACTACTTCTTTAGTAAATGATGTCAATCAGAATGGCAAGGTAATGAGATGGGGAGTGTCAGGTTATGCCACTGAAGATACTGATAAGGGCACAGCCATCTATGACACCGTCAATGACAATGTCTTAGCCAATGGCGTAATAGCCGGTGGTGAAGTCGGTTATACCGGTTTACTTTCCGCTAGAAGCGTGACTGTTGTCGGCACTGGCTCCTTAAATGTCAGCGTTGATAACACTCCTTCCGCCTATGCCGATTCTCTTCAATTGGCTGGCACTAAAGGAGTTGTCTTGGCTTACTTCAAGCTCAAATCAACCAATGAAAAGGTCAAGGTAACCAAATTATTGGTCCATGCCTCTTCTGACATGTCTTCACTGGTCGCCAAGTATTCCTTAGTTGATTCTGCCGGTAATATAGTCGCTTATACGGATTCCATTACCAGCCAGACTTCCACTTTGGACCAGGATTTCGTGGTTGATGGCGAGCAGACCTATATCTTGAAAGCGGATCTTAATAAGATCGGCTTGGATCAGCCGGGACTGGAGGATATGTCTTCCACCTTCTCACTACTTGGTGTTGAAGCGGAAGGATACAGCTCAGGTTCTGTTTTAGCTGATGATGGCACTGAAAATAGCGCTCTAGCAGCCGGAGAAATCGGCTACGAAAGCGATGCGGTCCATGGCCACACTAATATTTCCTTGCAAACCGCGGTAGTCGCTTCCAAGATCGCTTCTGTCAGCCTGCTCAGCACGGCTGGCACCACCTCTTTGGATCCGAACATCAGCAGCGGAACTCCGGCTAAGGTCGCTATCATCGCTGTTACCGCCGCCGGATCAAATACCAACACCAATCTGGACGGCACCGCGATCAAGACTCTTATCAATCAGGTAAAAGTTAAGATCGAGGGAGTCACTTCTTGGACCAATGCTACTATTGAGAGGATCGGCGTAGCAGGCGCTGTAGTCACTACTTCAGCCACCGCCGCCAATTATGCGCTGTTCGATACGAACGGCACAACTGACTTCCAGGTTAACCCCGGAGAAACGGCCTACTTCTTAGTGAGGCTGACGCCTGCCTTCTCGGCTGGTTATGCTGGAGCGGTTACTCTCAAGGTCGGTCTTGATAATTTAAACGGTACCAATCTTACTCCGGGTGCTAATGCCACTACCGGCAACTTCACTTGGAAAGATAGCAATACCGCTGTTAATAAGATCCAGACCAGAATCTTAGGAGTGAATTATGTTGACGGTATCGGTATTAAGAACTAAAGTTTCCCGATAGCATTCAAATCGGAACTCATTTTCCGCTAACGCGGAAAAAACAAAAAGCCCCTTAACCGGGGCTTTTTGTTTTACATGATTCTTGAATTGTCATCCCGAGCGAAGCCGAGGGATCCCTTTTAATCAAAATCAATTCCATGGTATTAATTAAAAAACAAATACTCTGGAATAAGATAATTATTTGCTTTCTGCCGTATTAATTGCAAATCATCTATTACTAAAGGGATTCCTCCGCGCGTCCCGCCGTTGGCGGGACTTGGTCGGAATGACAACAGAATTTGTATTTGACAAAAAATTTATAAAATATTCTAATCAGCAGCCGAGTTGATAATGTACTTGCTTAAAATGAGGGAATAAAGTAAAATAGATAGCGTTATAATATATTTTATAAATACTCTTATTGGCCAAATTTATGAATTCAAAAGCCACTATCGCTTTTATTCTCAAGGCAGTCATCTGGATCTGCCTGATAGTCATCATGCTCAGCCCGCTGTTTGTCAGCTCCAAGCTATTTTTCCCTTTTATTGTCACCAAAACGGTGGCTTTTATGATCTGCGTGGAAATAATGCTGGCCGCCTGGCTGCTACTGGGATTATTTGATGCCGCCTACCGCGTGCGGATAAATTTGGTGGTGATTTTGGCCGGAGCGTATCTGGTGATACTGACTATCGCCTCGCTGCTCGGCAATGATTTTTACCGCAGTTTTTGGAGCAATAACGAGCGCAGTGACGGTATTCTGCTCTTGCTTCACTTATTCCTCTTTATGCTGGTCCTGACCGGCATGTTCCGGCGGCTCAAGGCGTGGCTTTATGTTATTGATGCTTTTCTAATTGGCACCCTCTTGGTCAGTTTGGACGCCTTGGTGCAGTTTTATTACACCGCCGCCTGCGTTACCAATCCCGCCATGTCGCAGTGCAGCAATTGGCTGCTGGTCTCCAGCAATGGCGTCCGTCTGGCCGCCACCATCGGCAACGCCGGCTATGTCGGCGGTTTTATGGTTTTTGGCATCTTTTTGTCGGTTTTTATGCTGTTTAAACGGCCCCAGTGGTGGCTAAAATGCCTCTACGGCGTGGTTATCGCGCTAGAGCTGTTTATCGCCATCCAGACCCAAACCCGCGGCGCTTACCTGGCCTTGGCCTTTGGGGCGGCAATATTGGCTATCTATTTGCTGTTTTTCTATTACCGCAATAAGTGGCTCAAGCTTATCGGCGTAGTTTTGATCGTTGTGGGAATTTTAAGTGTGGTGGGAATTTTTGCTTTTAATGCGTCATCCTTTATCAAAAATAATCCGATCTTAAGCCGTATTTCTACAATATACACCAAAGATGTTTCAGCTAATAACCGTTTGGTTACTTGGGGCATGGCTTTACAGGGATTCAAGGAACGTCCCATTTTGGGTTATGGTCAGGAAAATTTTTATCAGGTTTTTGACAAATACTATACGACAAAAAACACTGAACAATGGTTTGACCGGTCGCATGACATAATTTTTGACCGCCTCATCACCGGCGGCATCATCGGCCTCATCTCTTATCTAGCTTTGTTGTTCGTGCCGTTTATTTTCCTTTGGAAATATTATTTTCGGAAGGAAAAAGAAGATTTGGCCAAGGGAGAAGGGAAGGCCAGCAAGTTTTTTAATCCGGTTATTTTTACCATTTTGATTTTGGCCTACTTCATTCAGAATTTATTTATCTTTGAAGCGCTGGTCATTTACATTCCGTTATTCATGTGCCTGGCTTTTGCCGGCATGTACGGCCCGAAATTTGAGGGGAAATTCTGGGAGAATAAGGGGCTGAAGATTGCCCTGGCGGTGCTGGGCGTAATTTTCTGCGTTTATGGGAT
>CAIOLF010000062.1 GCA_903859075.1 Candidatus Buchananbacteria bacterium | reverse complement strand
TGGATAGGATTGAACAGAATATGGCGACAAAAGGTGATATTAGGGGGTTAGATGTGAAGATGGATAAAATGATTGGCCTGATGGAAAGAAGGGATCAGGAAGTAACAGTTATCGGCCACCAAATGAAGGATGATGAGGCGATGTTGGAACGGCATGAAAAAGATTTAAATGTTATCAAGCCGTTAGTTGGCATCACTTAATCCGATATTATTTAATTAATCCAGATATAAAAATCCGCCTCTTCAGGCGGATTTTAGTTGTCAGATGTCATTGATTTGGCGTCCCGATCGGATTGTTGGTCGTCCGGCTTGGCCGGCGCGGAATCCTTGGCCTCCGGATTGCCGGCCAGATCTTCAACGGTTTTGGGGTTAGGAGAGAAAAGCTTATTTTTGATCTTCCACTTATCCACAAACTGCCCAATTCCCTGGCTGTCGCGCTTGTTGCGGATTTTGATTCGGTTCTGGGACCACTTAAGCAAACTCTCAAAATTGATCTTATACACACCCCTGACTACCACATAAAGCAGCTCCTCGTCGGCAATGGCCCGGCGGATGGTCTTTTGGCTCAGGCCAAAGAGATTGGCGGCCTGGGAGATAGTAACACGGATTGGAGTAGGGGATGTAGGCATAAATTTTTATCTAGTTATGTCTAGACATGTCTAGACATATCGTAGCAAATGGCTGTGGATAAGTCAAATTTTATAATTAAGAATTAGGAATTAAGAATTATGATCTTTTATCGAAATAGAATTTATTATATTAGAAGTTCTGTCTAGACAAGTCTAGACAGAAGTCAGCTGTTTGCCTCTAAATCATTTAACTGTTCGACCATTTAATTATTTAACAATATAATAATATAGCAATATAACAACCCACCATACTTCCATCATAATTCAACCATTTAACCATTCAGCCATTTAACTATGTTAGTCATTTTATCCTTTACAAAACCATACAAAATGTACTATAATTACATTTACCAGCTATGAATTATAGAACAATAAATCTAAATTTAAATCATTTATTTTAATGGTTGCCAGGGGCAATGAAACGTTTGGTATTATTGCCTTTTTTGTTGGCCAAATTACAGAAAAAATCGCTGTAACAAATACCATTACTTTACGTCTTATTAGATGAAGAACCCATTTTCACAACAACTGCTGTTTTTGAAGGTAAAAAACAAAGATCCGGAGGCCTACGGTAAATTTTATGATTCGTACGTGGAGCGGATCTATCGGTTCATTTATTTCAAAGTCAGTTCACGGGCCGAAGCCCAGGACCTGACTTCCGAGGTCTTCCTAAAACTTTGGCAGTACATCAAGGACGACCGCGACATTAAAAACATCAATTCATTCATTTACGTCATCGCCAGAAATTTGGTGATTGACTTCTACCGCCAGCGCAGCACCAAGCAGGGAAAAGAGCGGCCGCACGGCGAAGGCGCTTGCGAGCCGAGCGACGGGGGAGAGCTGGCCATCGCTCAGAGCGCCAAATTCGATCTCCAGCTGATCCTCAAGGGCTTGGAAAACCTCAAAGACGAGTATAAGGAAATAATCATCTTGCGCTTTATGGATGAGCTCTCTATCGGCGAAATCGCCGAGATCACCAAAAAGAGCCATGGCTCTGTTCGGGTGATCATCCATCGGGCGCTTAGGGCGCTCAAAGAAAATATTGATATCAAAAAATGAGCAATTGGTATATTATTAAAAAATTAAAATCCCTGAAAAATCTTGAGGCCGGAGGACGGCCTCAGGATTCTTGGGTTAAATGCAATAAAGAGATTCTTTTGAATCAAATCAGCCCGCTGGCCAAGGCCGTCAAGCAGGAAAATTACTATTTCCGCCTAGTCAGTGATTTTTTCGGCCAGCAGGTATTCCGTCCGGTTTTGGCCGCGGCCGCGGTGGTTATTATTTATTTTTTTGGCATCTCTTTTATGACTGTCGCGAATGCCAGTTTGCCTGGCGATATGCTCTATCCGATAAAGACCGCCAGCGAAAATGTCCAAATGGCCATGACTTTCAAGGATGAGGACAAGGTCAATCTGCAGATGGACTTTATTTCCCGCCGCGGCGATGAGCTGCAGCAGATAGTGCGCAAGCCGGAAAGCGCGCAAATGAAAAAGGAAAAAGTGGAGACCGCGGTCAAAAAAATTTCCAAAGACGTCAAAGAAGTAAATGATAAGCTGACCAAAATAGCCAACACCACTTCGGCGAAAAACGCCATTGAAGTGGTCAAACAGGTTGACGAAAAGACGCTAAAAGTGGAAAAAGATTTAGTCTCCGCCCACGCCTTATTGTCCAATGAAGTAAAAAAAGAAGTCGTTACTGATATTAAAGAGGCGATTGCCAACACCGGCGATGTCGGCACCAAGGCGCTGACTATAATGGTGGAAAAAGGCAAAAGCGGGGAGCAAACGGCAGTATCCGATACGGAGATTGCTTCGCGTGTCGCCGAGAGGATCAAAAATGCCGAGAATGGCTTGGCCGTAGCCGTCGCTGATGTGCAAAAAGCAGTCACCTCCACGCCCGTTGATGCTTCGGTGACATCCAGCTTGACTACTTTGTCGGCTACCACCAGCTCAACTATCAGCAATGTCGCTTCCGGTACCGCGGCCTCCGATATCGCGCAAAAGCCGGTGCAAGCCGCCGCCGCCATTGAAGAAGCCAAAACCCTGCTTGAGAAAAAGGATTTTACTTCGGCTTTAGAAAAGATAGGGGAAAGCAAGGCGCTGGTGGGCGAAGTAATTGAGAAAACCCCAACCTTGACAGAGGCGGTTGACAAAAGTACCGCAAAAATGGATAATATTGTTTCCAGCACTGTTCCCGCCGTTACCAGCACTACTGCTAGTAACACGCCAGTAAAAAAATAAATTTACTAATTAGTTCGCTTATATACTAATTAGAGTCCGTTCAAAATTTGGGGCGAAATAGGGCAATGGTTCCCTCTAGCCGTTAGTCAAAGGTTGACCTGTTTGACAGGGGCTGATGGAGATTGGGCCAGGTAGGCCGGCTTGTTATCTTGCCGGTCATATAATCACTGCTGCTATCCCAAAATGCGCGCGGGCTTTAACAATAAATAATAAAAGTTAACTATGAAAAAGTTATTAACTTATGCCGTAGTTATCGCCACGATCGTTTGGTCGATGGGTATGGGAGCTTTGATTCCTGCCGCTTCAGCAGCTTACGCCCCGGTCGCCAATGACATCGTGAAGGTAACGGGTGTGAATCGTCCGGCCGTGTATATCATCGGCTCCGATTTGAAGCCCTACGTGTTTTCTACCAGAAACACCTACGGCGCCTGGTTTGATAATTTCAGCGCTCTGAAATATATCTCCCAGGCCGAATTTGACGCCTTGACTCTGGGTGGCAACGTCACTTTGAAGCCAGGTTCTTTGTTGAAGTTTGACAATGGCGACAACATTTATGCTGTCGTTCCAGGCAACAAGCTTTGCAAATTACCGGCCGATGCTGACGCTAAGACCCTTTATGGCGCCAACTATGCCTCCAGAGCATTATTGATCCAGGTCGCTTTCGTCAGTAATTATACTGTCGACACAGCTTGCGCCTTAACCAAGGATTCCAAGCTGCCTAATGGCACCTTGATCAAATATGCCAGTTCCTCGGATATTTGGTATATTGACAATGGGACCAAGAGACAAGTCAGCAATGAAGCGTTCTTAGCCAATGGCTTCAAGACCGCTAACATTGTCAGCGATGTCGCCGCCACTATGTCTTATAGCGCTGGCGCTTCTATCACTGGCAAGGAAGCTGGTCTGAC
>CAIOLF010000061.1 GCA_903859075.1 Candidatus Buchananbacteria bacterium | reverse complement strand
TTTAATTATAGCATTTTGAGAACAAAAAATCCCGCCTTGGCGGGACTTTTTTATATTCAGAAAATTCTATTTTTCTATCTTATTTTTTAGATACGCTTCCACAAAATCATCGAATTCTCCGCCCAAAATCCTCTCCGTATCCGGCGTCTCGTGGCCGGTGCGGTGGTCCTTGACCAGCTTGTACGGCTGCAGGACATATGACCGCGCTTGGTTGCCCCACTGCGCCTGGCGGTACTCCCCTTTTATTTCCTGCAATTTTTCTTCCGCCTGGTCTTCCTGATATTTGAGCAATTTAGCTTTCAAAATCTTCAGCGCGTTATTTTTGTTTTGAAGTTGCGAACGCTCGTTCTGGCATTTGACCACCAGCCCCGTCGGCAGATGAGTGATACGCACGGCGCTGTCGGTCGTGTTGACGCTCTGTCCCCCGTGTCCGCCGGCGCGCATGACATCGATTTTTAAATCCTCGTCTTTTAGTTCAAACTTCTTGTCAGCCGCTTCCGTTTCCGGCAATACTTCCACCAAGGCGAACGACGTGTGGCGCATCTTCTCCGCGTCAAAGGGCGAGATGCGCACCAAACGGTGCACGCCGTTTTCGCTCTTCAGCCAGCCGTAGGCATAGCGACCGCTAATCTCAATCACGGCGGACTTAATGCCCGCTTCACCGCCGGCAGTTTCATCGATTACTTTGGCGGCAAAGCCATGGCGCTCGGCAAAGCGCAGATACATCCGCAGCAGCATGCTCGCCCAGTCCATCGCGTCCACTCCGCCGGTGCCGGCATGAATGGAGAAAATCGCGTTGCCCTGATCATAGGGGCCGTTAAAGAGCACGGCGAATTCCATTTGAGCGAACTTTTTTTCTAAATCAATAAATTTACTTTCCAGATCGCGCTGAGCCGCCCCGTCGTCGGCCTCAATAATCTTTGCCAGCTCCAATAAATCAGCGGTTTCTTTTCGGATGTTCTCCCAGGATTCTATCTCCTTGCGGATGTCCTCATAATCCTTGCTGACGGCCGCGGCCATATCGGAATCCGACCAAAAATCCGGCGCGTTGATTTGCGTCTCCAATTTGCTTAAGTGTTTTTTCAGCTCATCGAGGTCAAAGTAACCTCCAGGTCGCGGAAATCTTTTCCGCCAGCTCCGAGAGCCTAGATATTAGATCGTTCATAGTATAACTTTTATCTCACCTTACATTCTTTCACGAATCCACTCGCTAGCTTGCGGAATTCTTCCATTTCTTTATTAAAGAAGCTCCCGCCTTTAAAATCCGCCAGGAGCGGCCGAGATTGATCATGATAATTCTGCAAATAATACAACGAGGCGCCCTTGATAACTCTGGCCATCTTAGCAATATCCTCTTTGGTGTGCAAGCCCTTGACCAACGTGGAGCGGAATTCATAAGGCAAACCGCTCGCCATGACCAGCTTGATGCTGGCTTTTATTTTTTTACCGTCTATGGCAGCGCCGCAGAATTTTTTGTATTGCGAGAGTGGCCCCTTAATGTCCATGGCGATATAATCAATCAGTTTGGCGTCTAATAATTTCTGCAAAATTTCCGGCCTCAGGCCGTTGGTGTCCAGCTTGATTTCATAGCCGAGCTTTTTAATTTTGCGGCAAAACGCCAGCAGTCCCGGCTGCAGCGTCGGCTCGCCGCCGGTAATCACTACGCCTTCTAAATATTTTTTGCGCCGAACTAAAAAATCAAGGACTTGTTTTTTATCCAATAATTGGCTGAGGCCTATCTGCTCCGGCAAGACTAAATTGGAATTATAGCAAAAAGGGCAGCGCATATTGCAACCGCTTGCAAATATGATCGCTGCCACTTTACGCGGATAATCCAGCAGAGTTACCGGTTGCAGGCCTCCGATTTTCATCTCTACTTCCCTTCCGCGACGCAGCCGCAACCGTCAAACATCTTGCGATCCTCGAATTCCGACTGCTTGCCGGGATTCCATTGGCCGACCGGCCGGATGTAGCCGACGACGCGGGAGTAGACCTCGCAGGGCTGGCGATCCTTTTTTACTTCACCTTCCATACTATTTTAATTAATAATTATAATGGCAACTGTTCTTTCTGCTCCCGGATATAGCCGATCTCGTCATCGCAGACCGGGCAGTAGCGGTGTTCGCCGGGCAAATAGCCGTGTTTGGGACAAATGGAGAATATCGGAGTCAAAGTATAATAAGGCAGATGGAAATTTTCCGCCACTTTCTTGACTAATTTCTTGGTGCTCTCAATGTCCGGCATCTTTTCGCCCAAAAAGATATGGACGACCGTGCCGCCGGTATATTTGACTTGCAAACCGTCTTGCTTTTCCAAAACATCAAACAAATCGGAAGAATAATTCACCGGAAAATGCGTGGAATTGGTATAGTAAGGCGCCGCGCCCTTTTCCTTGAAGGCCTCTTCATTGGCCACCATGATATCCGGATACAATTCCTTATCGCGCTTGGCAAAGCGGTAAGTCGCGCCTTCGGCCGGCGTGGCCTCCAGATTATACAGTTGATTGTCTTCCTGCTGATATTGTCCCAGGCGCTGCAGCATAAAATCCATCACTTTAGCGGCAAACTGCCCCCCCTCGATCGAGGTCAGCGGACGATTCATGAAATTAACGACCGCTTCATTCATGCCATTGATGCCGATAGTGTTGAAATGATTCTTCCAATATTCGCTGAAACGCTCTTTGATATCGCCAAGATAATATTTGGCGTAAGGGTAAAGGCCGGCCTCGGTAAAATTTTCCAAAATTTCGCGTTTTAATTTCAAGCTCAGGCGCGAGAGATCCATCATCTGGCCCAGGCGGCTGAAAAACGCTTCTTCGTTGTTTTTTGACAGATAGCCGATGCGCGGCAGATTGACTGTCACTACTCCAATGGAGCCGGTCAGCGGATTAGCGGCAAAAATTCCGCCGCCGCGCTTGCGCAACTCGCGATTATCGAGGCGCAGGCGGCAACACATGCTGCGGGCATCCTCCGGCTTCATATCCGAGCCGACAAAATTGGCAAAATACGGAATACCATACTTGGCGGTCATCTCCCAGATGGGGTCTAGGACTTTATTATCCCAATTGAAATCAACGGAGATGTTATAAGTGGGAATCGGAAAAGTAAACACCCGCCCCTTGGCGTCGCCTTCCATCATCACTTCGGCAAAGGCGCGATTGATCATATCCATTTCCGGCTGGAATTCCTTGTAAGTCTCCGACTGCGGGACGCCGCCGATAATCACCCGCTCATTAGCCAGCGTCGAGGGACAGGCCAAATCAAAAGTCAGATTAGTAAACGGCGTCTGGAAGCCGACGCGGGTCGGCACATTCATATTAAAAACAAATTCCTGCATCGCCTGCTTCACCTGGGAATAATCCAGTCCGTCATGCCGGATGAAAGGCGCCAGCAAGGTATCAAAATCAGCAAAAGCCTGCGCGCCGGCGGCCTCGCCCTGAAGCGTATAAAAAAAATTAACGACTTGGCCCAAAGCCACGCGAAACCGCTTGGCCGGCTTGCTTTGCACTTTGCCATCAACGCCGCCAAAACCCAAACGCAGCAATGCCTGCAAATCCCAGCCGCAGCAATAGACCGCCAAAATTTGCAAATCATGGATATGGATGCTGCCGTCGCTATGAGCATTACGGATCTCCGGCGGGTAGACTTTATTAAGCCAATAATGCGAGCTGACTGCCGAGGCGACATGATTATTGAGGCCCTGCAAAGAATAGGCCATGTTGGCGTTTTCCTTTACGCGCCAATCCAATTGCTTCAGATATCCTTCGATAACGTCATTGGAATTCATCAACTGCTTCATCTCGCGCAAACGGGCATGCTGCTCGCGATAAATAATATAAGATTTGACCGCTTTGGACAGCCCTTCGCCAATCAGCACCTCCTCGACGGCGTCCTGGATTTCCTCGATGGCCGGAATGGAGCGCGGATGGAACTTGCCATTAAGGAATTTGACCACCTTATCGGAAAGATTCTCGGCCAATTCCTTATCGTCGCGGCCGACGGCAACCAAGGCCTTTAAAACGGCGTCCGCGATTTTTTGCTGGTTGAAGTCGACAATATCGCCATTTCTCTTTTTGACTTGTTTGATTTGGCTTTCTTCCATAGGGGCCTTTGGGGGAATTAATTTTAGGATAAAAAACGAACAGAAATAAAAATAGACCTAGGTAAAACCGGATTGCTTCAAGCTAGGCGCTTACCTTCAAAAATCCATACTTTCCGACAAAATCAAGGTTTTAAAAATCACTAGATCTATCAGGGTGATGACTTCATTATAACACCTTGAAGCAAGCTGTCAAAAGGCCATTTTTATTGGATTTTTTGCTAATTTTGAAGTTTATCCACAAATCATAATTTTTTAAGAAAAATAAAAAAAATAAAGTCAAAAAAGCCCCGAAAATCGGGGCTGGACAAGGTCAAAATTTTGTTTATTTCATTTTTTTGCGGATAAACGCGGGTATTTCCAGGTCGTCTTCCTCGCTGGCCGCCGGCACCTTGGGCAAAGACGATGCCGGGCGGGGCATATCCTCCGGCCTCTCCGCCCTGATCACCCGGGGCTCGCGGTCACGTTCGGCCGCCTCTTCTATCTTGCGTTCGGTAAACATCTTATTAACGGTATATTTCTGATCATTGATTATCCGGCGCGGCTCAGCCTCGCCAAAACCGGTAGCTACCAAGGTAATCCGCAACTTGTCTTTTAGCGGCTCCTCAATGGAAGCGCCAAAAATAATCTTCGCGTTTTCGTCAACGCTCTCGGTAATGATGCTCGCCGCTTCATGGACCTCGTTCATCGTGAGCCCCGGACCGCCCTGGATGACAAAGAGCACGCCGCGAGCGCCATCAATGGAAACGTCCAAAAGCGGCGAAGAAATCGCCAGCTTGGCGGCGGCAGAAGCGCGATTTTCTCCCGCGGCCTCGCCGATGCTCATTAGAGCCGATCCGGCATCTTTCATGACTGCTTTGACATCGGCAAAATCGACGTTAATCAGCGCCGGCATGGTAATAATCTCGGAAATTCCCTGGATGCCTTGGCGCAAGACGTCATCGACGCTTTTAAAAGCATCAAGCAATGAGGTTTTTTTATCGACAATCTGCAGAATCTTATCATTGGGAATGGTAATAATCGTATCCACCCGGTCGCGCAATTCACGATAGCCGCGATCGGCGATCGCCGCCCGCTGGTTGCCTTCAAAAGCAAAGGGACGAGTCACGACCGCCACCACCAGAGCGCCCAGCTCTTTGGCTATCTGGGCCACTACCGGCGAAGCGCCGGTACCAGTGCCGCCGCCGAGGCCGCAAGTGATAAAAACCATATCCGCGCCTTTGAGCAGGTCGCGAATCTCGTTGATATTCTCCTGCGCGGACTGAAAACCGGCCTCCGGATCCATGCCAGCTCCCAACCCGCGAGTCGTCTTTTGGCCGATATGCAATTTAATCTTGGCTTCATTTTGGTGCAGCGCCTGCAAATCGGTATTGATAGAAATGAATTCCACGCCGCGGATTTTTGAATCAATCATCCGATTAATGGCTGACCCTCCCGATCCTCCAATCCCCACTACTTTAATTTTGGCGATAGTTTCAATTTCCGGTCTTATTTCTGGCATATGTTTAATGGTTAATAATTTATATTATTTTATTTTTGGCGTAGTGGAAGCAAGGGCGGGGGTGGAGGAAATGCCGTTGATTTTAAAGGTGGCCAAGAACAAGCCATAAGTCTGGATTATCTGATCATCCAGCTTGGGACTGCGAATTGATAAGGCATAAATCTTGTTGCCCACGGGAATGTAGGTCATGATCTGTTCCAAATCCGCCGCCAATAATTTCTGCCAGCGCTGGTAAGCGTTTAGAGTGCCGATTTTTACATTCCCTTGACGTTCAATTTTTACTGACGGCTGGCCTTCCCAGCCCTTGGCGTTAGCTTTATCGAGAGCAGTCAAATAAGCATTCAAACTGGTGCCGGTCGCTTGCCAATTGGCCGAGATCACCGTGTCAGCGGCTTCGCTTAAGGCGAAATTAATAATCTGCGGATCCTGCTGATCGGCCTGCCAAGCGGGAGCGTATTTGAATTCAAAAGCGCCATTGGTATCAGAATAACTCAGCCAGCCAGCCGCCGGATCGGCCGGAGTTTCGGGAGCGGGAGCCGCGGCATCCGGGGTATTTCCAGACTGGTCGGCAGCTGCCGCGGTATTATCGGTCGTTGACGGCTCGCTGGCCGACTCCGAATTATCCGCCTGATGCCATGAAGCGGCCAAGGGAAAACAGATATAGCCCAGCGCTCCCACCAAAGCGACAGCCAGGACAATCGCGGTAACAATCAAGCCGGGATGGTTGCGATAGCGCGAAACCGGAAAATCCATGCGGCTATGATCAGACGACCCAACGAAACCGTTTTCCTGATAAACCCGCTGCAGATGCGCGTGCGCTGATTTGGCCCGAGGAACGGACTTAGTCTGAGTAATCGTTTTTTTATTTCTTCTGGCGGCTGGCGCCAGAGTTTTGCTTTTTGTTTTAGCCATGGCTGATTATGGTAAAAATGATTTAAATAATTTTTTGATGCGGCTGACGGCCTTATCCATGCTCTTGAAATCAGCCAGCGGCAGCTTCAAGCCGCGGCCGCCCTTCTTGGACATTTCGGCGCCCCAGAGTACCAGGCCGACCGCCGTCGAAAACGACAAATCATTGACTTTGTCCAAACTGGAAATTAATTCCTGAGGATAGCCGAGCGACGCCGGCAAACGCAATTTGCTCTTGGCTACTTCAATAATGCCGTCGATTTTGGCGCCGCCGCCGGTAAGCACCGCTCCGGCCGGCAACATGCCGGAACGGCCGATTTTTTTGAGCTCTTTATCGACTTTTTCCATGATCTCATCGACGCGAGCCTCGATTATTTCAGCGACTTCTTTTTTATTGAATGATCCTTCCTCAATGCCGCCGACTTCGGAATATTTCACTTCGTCTTGTTTCTTGAATTCCTTGGGCAGGCAGCTGCCTTCGCGGACTTTTATCTTTTCGGCGGTATCAATGGAGATGCGCAGTCCCAGAGCAATATCCTTGCTGATATATTCCGAGCCGATGGGCAGCACCGCCGTATGCAGGATGTCGCCTTCTTCAAAAACCGCCAGGCTGGTAGTCGCGCCACCGAGATTAATGACTACTACGCCCAAATCCTTCTGCCGGGAAGTCAAAACGCTTTCCGCCGTAGCCAAAATGGAAAGCACCAGATCGTCAATATCCTTGCCGGTGCGATAAATGCATTTGGTCAAATTTTTTATCTGGGCGGAAAGTCCCTGGATAATCTGCGTCTCCACCTCCAAGCGGAAACCAGTCATGCCCACCGGATCTTTGATGCCCAGCTGCGAATCAACGCTGAAGCTGCGCGGTATGATGTGAAGAATCTCGTAATTGGGAGGGGTGGCCACGGCTTTGGCGGCCTCGATCACCCGCTCAACGTCCTCCGGCCTGATCTCGCCGTCGGTTTTGGAAACGGCCACGATGCCCCGGCTTTCCTGAGTGACGATATGGCTGCCATTGATGCCGACCCAGGCATGCTCAATCGGCTGGCCGACCATTCTTTCTAATTTTTCAAAAGCCGCTGACAGCGAAGAAATGGCGTCCTCGGCGCTAACCACCGAACCCTTGGAAATTCCCTGAGCCGGGCTCTCGGCGGCGCCGATAATTTTGATCTTATTTTCCAAGCGGTCTTTCTGGCCGACAACTATTCTGATAGCGGTAGATCCTATATCCAAACCGGTTATTAAATTGTCTTTGGGCATGGCTTTTAATTAAGTTTGTCTTGAAGAACACAATAGTTGTTCGTCCATTAATCATCAGTGTATATTATACCAAAAAATAAGCATTAGTTCAATCTGTTCATAACAATAGCGAATGTATAAATTATGTGTTCATTATTAAGCCAGTAAAAGTTTATAAGCTTTAAGTTTATGGATTACCGCGGTGAGTTCAATACTTTTTGAGCCGGTCTAACACTTTGGCCTCAAACAGCTCCATTTCCTTGGCCTTTTTGGCGCTGACATCTTCATGATCATAGCCCAGCAGATGAGCCAGGCCGTGAATCAGCAGCCGGGCCAGCTCAAAATCAAAGCTCCAGCCGTATTCCCGGGCTTGACGGCTGGCTCGCTGAGGGCAGATCAGGATTTCTCCCAAACTATCATCAGACTCCCCCGCCCCGCCGCCGGCAAAACTCAAGACGTCGGTCACTTTGTCTTTGCCCCGATACAGGCGGTTCCATTTGCGGATGGAAGCCGGCGTGATAAAAGCCAAGGACAAGGTCCGGCTGGTTTTTATTTTTGCTTGGCTCGCGCAGGCACTGATGATTTTACCGACAGCCCTCGGGGGCGGGCGATATGTGGTCAGATTATTTATTTCATAACTGATCATAAGAGCAAATTAAGAAATCAAGGATCAAAGTCCTTGATTTCTACAATGGCCATAATAATCATTACTGCCCGGCGGCCGGCGTACTGGTAGGAGTACTGGTGGCTATCTGAAAGTTCTTAATAATCATGGCAAACAAAGCGGGATAACGGAACTCCGCTTGCGGGCTGGTCAGATATTCAAAACTATATATTCTCTCCTTGCTGACATCGGTCAGATAAGCGGTCAGCCCGTCCGGCGCGAAGAATCCCGCCAGTTGTCCGGCGGAAATCGGCGCGAGCTGGCTGACGGAAGCCTGGGGGTGCAGCTGCAAATACCAATTCATGGCGGAAATCCTCTGTTCATTGGGCAGACTGGAAATCCGAATGATTTCCCCGGTATCAATGGAAATTATCGCTTGGCCGTTTTCGGCAATAAAGCTGACTTTCCAGCGCCGCGGATAAAGAAAAGAAAAATTATTCTGAGCAAAATCGCTTTTGGCAATGGCGATAAAATCCGCTTCCGCCAAGCGGGTCTTGCCCTGCGAGCCGTCGGACAAAGGATTATAACCGGACGATATTTCGCTGCTATCCTTGTAGCCATCAACATCCGTGTCCGGTTTACTGGGATTGGTCCCGATAACGTCTTCTTCCATATCGGTCAGGCCGTCGTTATCGCTGTCGCGGCTGATTACCGGCGGCGCTGGCGCAACCGGCGCGGTGGTGGTAGCGGCGGTATTATCCGGGCTGCTAGTAGCCTGCTCCGGCGTGGAAGTAGCCTCCGATCCGGTACTGGTAACAACCGGCGCGAAATTATCCGGGGTCACCCCTTCATTAACTTCCGCTACTACCGGGGTGGACGACTGCCAGGCAGCGTTTTGCGCCGCCTGCTCTTGAGCCAATTGCTTCCGGGCTGAAGAATCATAAATAAAGTAAGCTGCCACCAATATTATCACCGCCGCCAAAATTATGGCCGCGATAATCAAAGATTTGCTGGAGGTAGCCCTGGCGGGGCCGGAATGGAACTTTTCCGGCATGACATAAATATCGCTGCTCTTTCCAGGACTGACTGCCGGAGCTGATTGCTCTTTCGGCGCTCCCCCGGTTGGCAGCGGCTGCGGCGGCAAAGACGGTTTATTAAACATATTTTTTAATTTAATATAAATTTTTACTGCTGCGGGACGCTAAACAGGCGGAAATTACCGGCCCGAGTCGGATCAAAGCCATTAATGACTTCCTCGCCATCCTTGAAGCCATCGCCGTCAGTATCGGGATTTAGGGGATCAGTCTTATAGGCCTGGACCTCGGCGCGATCGGTCAAGCCGTCATTATCGGTATCGGCCTTGTTAGGATCGGTGCCCAGCTTCTTTTCTTCTATGTCAGTCAGGCCGTCGCCATCGCTGTCAAGCGGCATCTCCGGAACAGAGGTTGTCGGAGTAACTACCGGTATATTAGCATTAGTATTGGTTGGGATTGGATTAGGATTGGTAGTGGTGCTAACCGGCACGTTGGTATTGGTCGCCGGCGTCGGCTTGACTGCCGGACGCATCAGGAGAATGACAGTCGCGACGATTACCAATACTATGATAATCAGTCCGATGATTATCCCGATCAATAATTTCCAGTTCATCTGGCGGCTGCCGAAAATCTCGCTATTATAATTCTGTTCTGCCGGCCGTTGCGCGGAAGGTATAAACGGCAGAGTAGTCCGCCCCGGCTGCTGAGGAAATCGCGGCGGGACAAAACCCTTATCGGTCTCGCCGAAGATATCCTCCACTGCCGGGGCGGCTGAAGCGGACTTAGGCGGTACCGGCCACAGTCCCGGGGGCGGGGCTGCCGGCCTAAACGGTGAGGGCGGTACCGGCGGCAAGGGGCGCTGAAGAGATGGCGGACTGTTCGGCTGAGAGTTAGGATTTTGTCCTGGTTTTTGGTCAAACATATAAATAATATAATTAATCCTTACTGTAAGTTACCCGCATTACTTCTAAATTCAAATATATCACCGCCACTACAGTCTACATTCGCTTGCAAGGGACTGCCAGAAGTTAAGAACAATCCCCCGTCTGCGGCCTGCAGTTTAAACGCCTGATGATACCAAACTTGAGTATCTATATCATTCTGATTATTACCAAGCTGACCGGAACAGTCAACATCCCACAACCTAAATTCTTCCCAATTCCCGTGTGGCGCATTATTATCACAATTGAAATTTCCGTCATTTATTGCATAAATTTCGGGGCCGCCACTGCCATTTTTTTTGTGAGTGGACATTTTGTAATCATTTGACCTGAGACAAACAATGGATCCTTGCCTTATGTTTATTGTCCAAACATTTCCAGAAGTATCGCAGGTTGATCCGGATAGCTTCACTGTCTCGTTTTGGCCAAAATCATCATAAGACACACTAGCTGGACACGCCGCATCAGGACATTTACCACTATATTTAAGAAGGTGCACCTCCCATCCATCTTGAATGGTGCTAGCGCCATCAACACAAAATATTCCTGAACCCGTTGTAAGCGACTCATCGCCATTAGAGATAGCATCACCGCACCAGTAATTAACCTGGAACTTATAAGAGGGTTGCGATGTGTCACACTTATTATAATAGGCACATTTATTTGGAGCCTTATAATCACACGCCCATACACCGGAAGCGGGCGTGCAAGTAGTGGTTTTGTTTGTATTCTGACCGCAAGCGTGATTATGGCCATTTACGAGACAAAGAGCCGTACAGTCTGTACAGGCATTGTTATGCCAAATTTGCTCAGCGCCGCAAGCGCCGCAAGTACCTTTGTTTCCTTCCGGCGTACAGCATTTATTATTAATGCCGGTAAAAGTCTGTCCCGTTGGACAAGTGCCAGGACAGGCCGACCCCACGGCGCATGGCTCGCAGGCAGTATTATCCGCATTAGGCACATATCCCGAATCACAAGCAACTTGCGGCACAGGAGGAGCTTCCAGTCCAGGTGTAATATCGTCTTGATCGCCTATGCCAGCGCACGAACTTCCGGTCCAGGTTTGACCGTCGGGACAATCGTCATGTTCGCCTATGCCAG
>CAIOLF010000060.1 GCA_903859075.1 Candidatus Buchananbacteria bacterium | reverse complement strand
CATCGGGCTCTATTTGAAGCAAAAGCCATTTTTTCTTTCTTTAAAAAGAGAATCCAAAAGGCAATTTTCTTATCAATAGAAACCGACCTGCCTGCCGGCAGGCAGGTCTCATCGGAGAATCTATTAGAAAGAAAAATTGTCGGCATGAGCGTGGCCAGAGTGGGGATATTAAGGGGTAGAGGCTGGCCTTCGCAACTCTGAAGCCTCTATCCCTTAAGAAAGAATCTATTTGATATAAAAATTGTCTTTTTTAAATTTGTTTCACTTCTTTTTGATATTCAAAATATGAATAGACTACGGGGATAAAGGCGGCGAGGAGAAGGGGAATCAAAATAAAAAATATTGCCAGTTGCGGCAGCACAATCCCGAGCAAAGCAAGGCCGCCCGCGATTTTAAAAAGTTTAGCGCCCAAAACATGGGTTTTTGTCCAAACTGATTCAGATGACAGTGTCCAAGGGGTGCGGATGCCGATGGTAAAATTTGGCTCGGATTTTTCGATTAAAACACCGGCATAATAGATAAACAGGGCAAACGCGGGGGCGAGCATTTGAATCATATTAAATCTTTTGCCAAGATTCCAGGCAGTTGTCAAAAGATATAAATAAAACAAAAAGAATGATAAAAGGGCGATGAAGTTATCAAAATACTTGCTAAATTTCTTAATATTTTCTTTTTTGGGATCGAGCGGCGGGATGATGATAAGAAGTAGAATTACAAAAATCAAAATAATCGGCAGCAAAAAAACGCCCCAGAATTTAGGCATATAGCCGTTGACATTGCCGGCAGCATTCCAGTGGGAAGCGATGTGCGGGGGGAATTGGGGATAAAAATAAATCCCAATGGCAATGGAAATGACTATTAATATAAAAGAAACAACGACTCCTTTTTTCATAAAAATCCTCCCCCATCATACTAAAATTTATTATTCGAGCCTGCCTGCCGGTAGGTAGGCAGAGTCGAGAATCACATTAATGTAACTTCTCCATGCGCTTCGCTTAGTCGAAGGATAAAATTTTGCTGCTCTAATAAGAGCCCCATCGAAGCTTTAGCAAAGGCGGGCAAACATTAATATATAAATAAATTATAGCAGCAAAAAGCTCTGGTTGCCACGATAATTATGGTTTGCGGAGCGGAATATTAGGTCTTTACAAGAAATATGCGGTCTGTTAGATTATAAACACGTATACAACAACTAAAGGAGGGATTGACAATATCTCTTTTTTTGTTGTAGTTATTCTGATTGGATAGGGAGGAGGACGGATTTGCGGGAACGGATGGCAAAGTAGCCAAAAAAAGCCGTTGACAAGCCTTGATAATCGTAATATAGTAGTCTATTCAATTAAAAAAATAACTACTTAAGGAGGGTGCCTTTATGAAAAAGGCAGTAGCGTTCTTTTCAATCTTCTTGCTTATAAGCTTGATCGCGCTTCCGGTATTAGCCGAAGAAGCGAACACACCGGCCACAAACTCTGCGCAGACCGGCGATAGCACCGCGAAAAAATCCGGCATTTCGTCAACCGCATGGATTATCGGCGGCGTCGTCATCATAGCAGTTGTCGTGGCAAGCTCCGGCGGCTCATCCAGCTCGGCGCCTGCAGCCCAGGGACCAACGAACGGGACAGGCTTTCCGGACAATCCGCCGAACACTCCGCCGACGCCCCAGGCTTTCGCGGGCATCGATATCGGCAAAATTTTGCGGAGCGGGACTTCAATAATCATCGGCCGGACGCCCATTCAGGGAGAGACTCTATGCGCGATTGTGCCTCTTGGCGAATCGAAGGACACGTCAGCACGGACCAATCTTTCGATCTCGAGTAACAAAATCGCGGTGATCTACGGGTTTGAGTTTTAAAAAAGCAAGAAGCAAGCTTGAGGCCCAAAACAAAAACAAAAAACTTTTACAATTCTTTGGGGCGCGTCTTAATTGACGACTTCAAGGAAGAATAAAGTCAATGTGAGTAGTTTTGGGCCTTTTACTTTCTTAAAAAAATGCGGTTCTCGATTTTGCTTGAACGATATTTCGAACATTGTCGAGAAATACATTTGATAAAAATAACAACCTAATTAATTAGGAGACAGGCAAATGAATTATTTCAATAACAAAATTTGGTCAAAAATTACATCCGTAATATTAGTTTTCGGATTTTTAGCGATGTTTTTTGCGCCAATTGTTCCGGCGGTTGCTGCGGGAGAGCTCTCGCTTTCTCTAAAGGTCGCCAATATTACCCGAGGCGACACGACTTGGGCTTCGACAAATACAGCCGATCCCGGCGACACTTTAAAATATTTGCTGACGATCAAAAATAACACTGCCCAAAATCTCGCAAGCACAGTTGTAAAAGTTTCTTTGCCGGCGGGACTCGCATATCAAGCGGGCACGACCTATGTTTACACTAGCACTGGAAAGACCGCCCAGCCGGACGGCATTACTTCTACCGGCATTAATATGCAGACTTTGAAAGCAAATATTACTCAATATATGTCAATTGGCGTGAAAGCTTCGAGTTCGGCTTCAGGCAATTTGGCTGCCACGGCTTATGTTTCGGCGACTTCGGCCGCTCAAGTATCATCTATTGCCACAATAAATATGAGCGCGAGCGCACTTAGCAATCTTTCCATCAATGCCCGCGCCGCCAATATCACGAGAGGCGATACCAACTGGCTTGATACCGTGTCCGCAAAGCAAGGCGAGACGGTAAAATTTCTTTTGACTGTAAAAAATTCCGGCACGGGAGCCGCAAAAAATACCACGCTCCATGCGGCTTTGCCGGCAGGTCTTACATATCAAACAGGTACGACTTATGTCTATACCAATAGCGGAAAAACTATAGAGCCGGATGGGATTGAGGGCGCCGGTATTAATATGAAAGATTTGGCGCCGGATGTGACTCAATACATGAGCTACAATGCAAAAGTGGACGCTACTTACGCGGGCGGCGATTTAGTAAATGTGGTTTATATTAAAGCGGACAATAATACCGAGACTTCGGGATCAGCAAAAATCGTCGTCGCTCACGCGGCAACAATCACAGTTTCCGGCAGTACAAATGTCTATGTGGCTGACGGCGCTAAATCAACGACAATTACAGTAAATATTAAAGATACTTCGGGCCAAATTATTCCTGGCCAGCCGGTGAATTTTTCAATCACTTCGGGCGGTGGGTCTTTATCAGTGGCTCAAGCGACTACCAATGATTCGGGCAATGCCTCATTTACTTATATGGCAAATAACGTAGTCGGCACTGTGGTCATAAAAATTCAGGCCAATGGCGCAAGCCAAGATTTAAATATTAATAAATATCCGGGACACACAAGCGCTGCTAATTCTACAATTTCCGCAAGTCCTACAAGTGTTCCGGCGGGCAATTCCAGTACAATAACTGTCAATTTGAAAGATACATATAATAATCCGGTTTCCGGTCAATCAGTTCAATTAATTTCGTCACGCGGATCTGTGGACACAATTTCGCCGTCAGGCAGCGTCAGCACGGGAAACTTGGGTGATGCCAATGCCGGTGTTGCAATTTTCCAAGTTGCTTCAGATCAAGCTGGCTCTTCAGTTTATTCAGCCAAAGTCGTCGGTGGGATTACGATCACTGATACGGCCACAGTAAATTATACTTCGGCCGGCGCTTCAGGTCTTGTGAAAGTATCCGGCGATGGCCAATCGGCAACTGTGGGCACCGAGCTTTCAAATTCATTCGTTGTCCGAGTGGATGATGACCATGGCAATCCGGTTTCTGGAGTCAATGTAAGTTTTTCAATTATTTCCGGCGGTGGAAATTTATCTTCAACAAGTGTGGTAACAAATAGTTCAGGTGAAGCCAGTACAAGACTGACTTTAGGTAGCTCACCAGGCGCCAATAGCGTCAAAGCTCATGTGGACGGGCTTTCAGATATTACTTTTTCAGCCACAGCCAATGTGGGCGCGCCAAGTAATTTAACTTATGTTTCCGGCGGCACACAGACTGCTAAAGTCGGCACGACTATTTCTGATTTAATCGTCAGAGTGACTGATCAATACTCAAATCCGGTTTCGGGTACGAGTGTGAATTTTAGCATCAGTTCCCGCCCAGCAGGCGATAGCGCCGCGAGTCTTTCCGCAAGTTCTGCAGTTTCTGATGGCACTGGTCTTGCAAGAATTACTTTTAATCTTGGCACAAAACCGGGCGCATATACAGTTTTAGCATCGGCATCATGGGCTAGTGGCCCCGTGACTTTTAACGAAACTGCGACAGTCGGCGATCCCGCGAATTTTGTAAAAATTTCGGGCGATGCCCAGCAAATATCTATAAATACCATGCTCGCTGATCCTTTAGTCGTCGAGCTTCGCGATCAATTTAATAATTTAATTTCCGGCGCAGCCATTGCTTTTTCATTCTCTTCAGTCCCAGGCGGTGCGACTGGCCAGACATTTTCGCCATCCGCGACTATTAATACCGGCACAGACGGCCGGGCGCAGGTGTCGCCGACATTGGGGAACAAAGGCGGGACTTACACGATTACCGCATCCACTGCTGGTGTTTCGAATCTAACATTTACGGCTACGGCAAATGCCTTAGATCACTATAATATTTCAATATCTTCGGGCGATCATTTTGCCGGCGCATCGTTTCAGACAATTATTACTGCCCGCACAATTACAAATGATATTTTAACTTCTGACGCATCATCTGTGGATTTTGCAGCCACTGGATCGCTAAAAGTTTATAGCGACAGCGCTTGCACGAATCAAATTACCGCGGCGATGCTTTCAGGCGGCACAGTCACAGTTTATTTGAAGGATAATGTCGCGGAATCTGTAGCTTTGACAGCGACTCATCAGGGAAATACCGAGACGGGAAGTTCCGGCGCGATTACAATTT
>CAIOLF010000059.1 GCA_903859075.1 Candidatus Buchananbacteria bacterium | reverse complement strand
GAATGAAAAAACATAATTCAAATTTAGAATTATTAGCACCCGCAGGGGACTTGGAAAAATTGCGATACGCCCTGGCCTATGGCGCTGATGCGGTTTATCTGGGTATGCCGGAATTTTCGCTTCGCGCCAAGACCGGCTTTGATTTTAATTCTTTAAAAAAAGGAATCGCTTACGCTCACGGTAAAAAGAAAAAAGTTTATGTGACGATAAATATTTTCGCGCACGAAAGGCAGATTAAGATATTGCCGCGGTTTTTAAAAAAATTAAGAGTTTGCCGGCCTGATGCGATAATCTTGTCGGATACGGGAGTTTTAGAATTAGTTAAAAAGTACTTACCCAAAACTCCGGTGCATTTGTCTACTCAGGCCAATACGCTGAATTCCGAGGCGGTGAAATTTTGGCAGAAAAATGGAGTCAAGCGGATAATTTTGGGCCGCGAAGCAACGCTCTTAGATATCAAGAAAATCCATGACTGCGTGCCGCGGATGGAGCTGGAAGTTTTTGCGCACGGCGCGATGTGCCTGAGTTATTCCGGCCGCTGCTATCTCTCGGCGTGGCTGAGTGATCGCAGCGCCAATGCCGGCCTATGCACTCAGCCGTGCCGCTGGAATTATCGGGTTTATTTGGAAGAACCGCTGCGCCCCGGACGGATGATTCCTCTGGAAGAAGACAACCACGGAACTTATATTTTGAATTCCAAGGATTTATGCCTGATCGATTATCTGTCGGATTTGGCGAGAGCGGGCGTTACGTCATTTAAAATTGAGGGACGCACTAAGAGCGTTTATTATGTTGCCACCGTCGTCAAGGCCTATCGTCAGGTTCTGGATAACTTAAAAAATAAAAAAGTTTTAGCGGAAGTTAAAAAAGAACTGCAAAAGATAGATAACCGGGAATACACGACGGGATTTTTGTTTGATACGGAAAATGCCTCGCGGCAGAATTTTAAAACCTCCAAAGCCAAAAGCGATTGGCAATTCGTGGGGCAAATTATTGGCTCAAAGAAACAAAAGGATGGCAGAATGCGGCTGTATTTCAAGCCGCATAATATGTTGCGGGCCGGAAAACCGCTAGAGTTGCTCACCCCGGATAATTGTTATAGAATAAAGGTAAAGGAATTTTATGATGATAAGGGACAGAGATTGAAAGAAGTCCACGGAGGAACAAAAAAGGTATATTATTTTGTCTTAACAAATAAACTTAATAAGTTGCAATGGGGATTACTTAGAAAAAAGAATTAATGATTATTCCCCTCCTTAATCCTCCCCTTGGAAAGGGGAGGAAACTAAATACTATGATCGCTTACTTGAAAGGAAAAATCAATTACAAATCCAGCTTCCTGAAAAAGGACAATTTTTTTGTTATTGACGTCAGCGGCGTCGGCTATAAGGTATATGCGATCGATAAGCTGATCAACGATTCGCCGCTCGGAGCGGAAATTGAATTATTCATCTATACCCAGGTGGCCGAAACGGCCCTGGATTTTTATGGTTTTTCTACGCAAGATGAATTGGAATTTTTTGAATTGCTGATTTCGCTTCCCGGTATCGGGCCGCGCAGCGCCTTGGATATTTTGCGCAAAGCAAAGATAGAAGACCTCACTGCCGCGGTGCAGACGCAGAATTATCAGGTTCTCTCCAGGGTTTCCGGCATCGGTCCGAAGACGGCGGAAAAGATTGTCGTCGGGTTGAAAGATAAATTAGGCGGCGTGGATAGCGCTAGCGGCGCTGGCGATTATGGCGATACGCTGGATGCGCTCATCGGTCTCGGTTATGCCCCGGCCCAGGCGCGCGACGCGCTCAATCTTTGCGGCTCGGAAGATATGGGAGAAAAAGTGAAAGAAGCTTTGAAAATTTTAGGGAAGAAATAGAATAAAACAAAAATCCGCCTTCAAGGCGGATTTTTGTTTATGGTAGCTTCTTCTTTTTTCTCTTTAGACGTATATGCCTGATAATAAAAAATGCCACAGCAATAACCAGCAAGACGGCTATAATTGCGGAAAATCTTTCTGAATACTTTCTGAGCGATTCCCAATTTTCCCCCAGTATTAGCCCCACCCAGATCAAAATCGTATTCCAAATGCCGGCTCCGACGATGGTATAAATCGTAAATTTTTTCAGATTCATTTTACCGATGCCGGCGGGGATGGAAATCAGGTGCCGCACTACCGGAATGAAGCGGCCGATAAGTATCGTCAATTCCCCGCGCCGGGAAAACCATCTCTCGGTGTTTTTTAAATCCTCGTCATCAAGCAATAGATATTTGCCCCATCTAATAACCAGCTTGTTGCCGCCATAGCGTCCCAAATAATAGGAAATAAATGATCCGATAATGCTGCCGAGAGTGCTGAATAATATTACCAGATAAAAATTAAATGTTCCCTGCGCCACCAAAAAGCCGGCAAAAGGCATGACCAGCTCCGATGGCAGCGGCACGATCATGCTCTCCAGCGCCATTGCTAAAGCCAGTCCCGGATAGCCGAGCCAGGAAATGACGTGAGTCGCCCAGATGGCGCTGGAAGAAATTATCAAATGCAAGTAAGCCATGGACATATTATAGCCGCCGAGGCGCAAAAAATCAATCGTTGAATAAGACACTCGTTTAGTATAGAATATGTATGTGGCCTAACCGTAGCGCCCAGCAACAATCAACCTCTCGTCGCTAGCGGCGGGAAAAACAAAATTAAGGAGGTAACCGCTCGTGTCATTGGGTAACTTGATAGTTGGCATCGCCGCGCTCGCTCTCGTCGGACTGTTGGTTTACCGTTTCATTATCCAGAAGAAAGATGACGGATCCAAGCAGCCGGCCAAAGGCCAAAACAAGCCGGGCAGCAAGCCGAGCGCCAGACCGCCAAACCGGCGTTAGCCCGATCGGCAACCGAATAATCCGCACTTTAATCCCCGCCGTTCTCGCGCAGAGCGGCTCTTTTCTTTTCCCGGGCAGTTTGTTAGAATGGTGGAAATAGAAATTTTTATGCTAGCCAAACTCAAAAAAATCATTCCCGCTCCGCTGGTCCAGCAGTATCACAAGTCGTTGGCAATCCTGGCCGACATTATTTATGGCCGTCCGTCGGAAAAAATGATCGTTATCGGCGTTACCGGCACTAATGGCAAATCCACCACTGTCAGCTTGATTGCCAAAATTTTGGAAGAAGCGGGCCATAAAGTCGGCGCGACTTCCACTGCGATTTTTAAGGTCGCCGGCAAAGAATGGCTCAATGATAAAAAAATGACGATGCTCGGGCGTTTCCAATCGCAGCGCTTGCTGCGCGATATGGTCAATGCCGGCTGCCGTTACGCGATTATCGAAACCTCATCGCAAGGCATTGAGCAGTTCCGCCACTTAGGCATTCACTATGATGTCGGCGTCTTTACCAATCTCACGCCGGAGCACATTGAAGCCCATGGCGGCTTTGATAATTATAAAAAAGCGAAATTGAAATTATTTAAGCATTTAGAGAATTCGACGGTCAAGAGATTGAACAATCAAGAAGTTAAAAAGATTATTACGGCTAATGGCGATGATGAATATTCGCCGAATTTTTTAAATTTCAAAGTAGATGAAGAGATGGTATTCAAGATACAAGACACAAGATACAAGATACAAAAGGAAATTACCCAATCACCAATCACCAATCACCAATTACTCGCAGCTGAGAATATTCAACTGACAGTCGGCGGCACCAATTTTGAAGTTGATGGAATCCGATTTAATACCAAACTTCTCGGACTCTTTAATATCTATAATTGTCTGGCGGCTATCTCGGTGGCCCAGTCGCAAGGCATCAGTTTAGAAATCTGTAAATCGGCCCTGGAGAAGGTGAGCGGCGTGCCCGGCCGGATGGAATTTATTGATGAAGGGCAGAATTTTAAGGTTCTAGTTGACTACGCGCCGGAGCCGGGGAGCGTAAAGCAGCTTTACCGCACTATAGGGGATCATGGCCTATTAGGACCCAGTGGCCGTCTGATCCACGTTTTGGGCTCTTGCGGGGGCGGCAGAGATGTGTCCAGAAGGCCGATTCTGGGTCGTTTAGCGGCCGAAAAAGCCGATATTGCCATAATAACCAATGAAGACCCGTATAATGACGATCCGGCGTTAATAATTGATCAGGTGGCTCAAGGAGCCCTGGAAAAAGGAAAGATATTAGGACAAAATTTGTATAAAATTACAGATCGACGAGAAGCGATCAAATTTGCTTTAAATTTAGCTAAAGAAGGTGATTTAGTGTTGCTGACCGGCAAAGGATGCGAACAAGCGATTTGCGTGGCAAATGGGAGAAAAATACCGTGGGATGAAAGGGAAATAGCAAGAGATGAAATCAAGAAATTAAGAAATTAAGAAATTTAGGGAAATTATTAATTATTATTAATGTAATTTTGTATTTTACCCTTAATTTCTTAGTTTCTAAATTTCTTAGTTTTTTTATCTG
>CAIOLF010000058.1 GCA_903859075.1 Candidatus Buchananbacteria bacterium | reverse complement strand
GATTTTATCTCAGGATAGCCCGGCGGCCACCACCACTGTCAAGATCGCTTTTGAACAGGCCTATGAAAATCTTCCGATAATTACCGTTACCCCGATCGATTACGACGGCAAGTGGAAATTATCGCAAGTCGCCACTACCGGATTCGCGATTATCGTCGAGCAAATTCCGGATCAGGATATTGTCTTTAACTGGCAGGCTTTCAGCTCAATGCCGGAAACTAAGATTTATATCTCCGATGGCAGCAGCGAGTTGATAAATGTCAAGGTAGTTGATAATATAGATGAAGCATTCAAGACGGCTGAAGAGCCGGCTCCGGCAGCCGCTCCGGCCGCCATGGCATCTTCCACTGAACCGGCCGCCGAGCAACCGGCGGAGGTTGTCACGCCGGCTCCGGAAGCGACTTCCACTGAAGCGGCGCCGGCGGTTGAGCCGGCTCCGGCAGCCTCGGAAGAAACTCCGGCCGAAACTACCGCTCCGGTTGAAGCGGCGCCGGCGGCTCCGGTATCCGTTGTCGAGCCAGCTCAATAATTCGTCTGTTATGTTAAATTTTAAAAGCCGTAAAAATTTCGATTCTTACTTTTCCGGCCCGGAAACCAAGAAAAAAATTGATAAAAAGAAAATATTAAAGATAGCCGCAATTATTATTGTGGCTTTCTTGGTCTTATTGCTGGCCAGCGGTATCGCCGTTATGCTGAAAAATATCAGCCAGCCTAAAAATATTTTCCCGGTTGAAAAATCCAGCGAAGAAACGGCGGTAAGCCGGGCCGCCAAACATCTGTTATTGCCGGAAGAAAAACCGGTGATTATCGAAATAAAAAATTCAGCCGATTTGGCTAAAGAACAGGCGTTTTACGCCGGCGCGCGGGACGGCGACATTTTATTGATTTATGCCGCGGCCAAGAAAGCGGTTATTTACAGTCCGGCTCGGGACATGATCATTAATGTGGGGCCGATTTACGCCGGACAGAAAACGGAAGGATTGAAATAAAAAATTTCAATTATTAATTCATAATTCTTAATTCTTAATTAATCAAAGCTATGTCCGAAGTGCAATTTACCGACTCCAATTTTGAATCAGAGGTTTTAAAGAGCGATAAAATCGTTTTAGTGGATTTTTTCGCTTCTTGGTGCGGTCCCTGCAAATTACAAGGGCCGATTATAGAGGAACTGGCGGCGGAAATGTCTGATAAAGCTAAAATTGGCAAGATGGACGTTGACGGCAATCCGCGGACGGCCGGCAAGTTTTCAATTATGTCCATTCCCACTATTATAATTTTTAAAAAGGGCAAGCCGGCGTGGCAATTTACCGGTTTGCAGGGGAAAGAGGCATTGATTAGCGAAATTAACAAATTATTATAAGGAGCTTATATTCCTATGGATTACGGCAAAGAATCCTTAAGACTGCACCGCCGACATCGAGGCAAGATCGCTGTTAGCGTAAAAGTATCCCTGCAGACAAAAAATGATCTGGCTTTGGCTTACACTCCCGGGGTGGCGGCGGTCTGTTCGGCTATCGCTCGGGATAAAAGTAAGTCTTGGCAGCTCACTAACCGCTCTAATCAGGTGGCGATTGTTTGCGATGGCACGGCCATACTCGGCTTGGGAAATTTGGGACCGGAAGCGGCGATGCCGGTGATGGAAGGCAAAGCGGCAATTTTTAAAAAATTCGCCGATATTGACGCTACCGCGCTGTGCATTAAGACCATGGACGTCGAGGAAATAGTAAAATTCTGCAAATACATCGAGCCGAGCTTCGGCGGCATTAATCTGGAAGACATTTCCGCTCCCCGTTGTTTTGAGTTATTGGAGCGCCTGGAGCGCGAATTGGCGATCCCGGTTTTTCATGATGATCAAGACGGCACGGCGATCGTGGTGCTGGCAGCCCTTATCAATGCTTGCAAGCTGGCGCGGAAAAAATTTAATTCCATTAAAGTGGTAATAAACGGCGCCGGCGCCGCCGGCTTGGCAATCGCTCGCCTGATTATTTCCCAAGGAGTAAAAGATTTGATATTATTGGACAGCCGGGGTTGCATCTGCGCCGGTCGCCGCGATCTGAATCCTTATAAACAGGAAATTGCTTGCCAAACAAATCGTAGCCGGCTGACTGGCAGTCTGCCGGAGGCCCTCAAAGGAGCGGACGTTTTTATCGGAGTTTCCAAAGGTAATTTGGTCGGCGCGGAAATGGTCTCTTCCATGGCAGCTGGGCCGATAATTTTTGCCCTGGCCAATCCGGTGCCGGAAATAATGCCGAATATAGCCAAGCGGGCGGGGGCTTTTATCGTCGGTACGGGACGCAGCGATCTGCCCAATCAAATAAATAACGCGCTGGTTTTTCCCGGGATTTTCCGCGGTTTATTGGATAACCGCCTAAGGCGTGTCACAGTGGAGATGAAAGTAAAAGCCGCCCAGGCCATTGCCGGCAGCATTAAGCCCAAACGCGACCGGCTTTTGCCCAGTGTGCTGGAAAATAAAACCACCTTAGCCATAGCTAAAGCTCTAAAAAAATTCAGCAAATAGTAGAAAATATTTTAGCTTGCGTTTTTAAATTTTAAATATAATTATAGTATGACTCCCAAAAAAGAAAAATATGCTTTTATCATAATCGGAGCCGGCCCCGCCGGACTGTCCGCCGAGATTTACGCGGCTCGGCGCAATCTCTCCACCTTGGTGATCGCCAAACAAGTCGGGGGCT
>CAIOLF010000057.1 GCA_903859075.1 Candidatus Buchananbacteria bacterium | reverse complement strand
GTCGCCTTAATTTGAGGAGATATCTCTTTCTCAATTTAAAATCTCATCACACTTTTCACCTTTCATCCCGCCGATGGCGGGACTAGTATTGTCTCTGTGGAACTGGTCCTCAATCCGCCTCGCGACGGATCGGGTGGGCGTTACCCACTACCGCGACCCCGGACCATTGCTGATCCAGGAGGTGTTCGGACTTTCCTCTGCCGATTTTGCCTGAGACGCAGCCGAAGCTGCAAAATCGAGCACCCCGCCGAACGGCGGGACCCGATTGCCTGGAAAAATCAACAGCGATCACCCAGCTTGTTTGGACAAATAAATGATAACAAATTTCTGATGATTTGTCAATGGCCGGGCCAACAATTTAATGATTATCAATTGCCTCATTAACTAATTTGTCAGCCGCTTTATTGTCTTCGCGATAAATATGCTTGAAAGTTATTTTTTTGAATTCCGACATCAGATTCCAGACCCTGACGAATAGCGGAGCTAAGTCTTTATCTTTGACCTTATATTCGCGATTCAATTGTTTGACCACTAATTCCGAATCAAGGCGGCAGTCGGCCTCGGTAACGCCAAGTTCTTTAGCGTGCTCCAAAGCCATGATTAAGGCCCTGTATTCGGCTTGATTATTAGTCGTTTCGCCGATATAGCGTTTGAGCTCGTGCGTCTTTTCGCCTATCTTGATGGTAGCGCCGATGCCGGCCGGGCCAGGATTGCCGCGCGCTCCGCCATCGGTATGTATTATTGCGTGCATCTTGTTTGAATTAAGAATTAAGAATTATGAATTAAGAATTTTTGAATTTAAAATGCAGCATTGTAAAATTTTGACTTTAATTTTTAAATTCTTAGCGAACCTGGGGGTTTGGGGGCTCGCCATTCGCCCCTAGAGCCCGGGCGAGCTACGCGCAGCCCGGGCGGGATGACTGTTATAATGTGCCATATAAAAGGCGAACTGGCGACCCCCAAGACCTTTGGTCCTTTCAGTCATGAAAGGACGAGAAAACTTTTCACTGGATCCCCGCTTTCGCGGGGATGACAACACAAAAAATTTCTATTCGCTCTTTTTAAGATCCACGATCTTCAACTGTATCTCCCTATTTCCATTCCACTCATTCACCCCCAGCTCAAAAACAATATCAATCTCCTCCCCGGCGGAAAGCCGCGCGCACCAATCACCGAAAGAAAAACCGATCAATTTATGGATATCGGGATTGCCTTCCTGGCTGACCCGCACCTTCAAATGCTTGCCGTCGGCTCCCACTGTCTGCACTTGTTCAATGATTAACTTCTTGGCGCAAAACAGGGGCCGTTCATTGCCTTCGCCAAAGGGCTCGAATTTTTCCAATTCATCCAGCAGCCGCCAGCTGATGTCCGCCAGCCGGATCTCCGCCTCAATATTTATCACCGGCAACAACCGCACTCCGGTTAATTTTTCTTTTGCCAGTAATGTTAATTTGTCTTGAAATTTCTGATAGTTATCTTCTCCTAAAACCGTCAAGCCGCAGGCTTGCGGATGACCGCCATAACGGGCCAAAAATTCATGGCACTCCCTGAGTCCGGCGGTAATATCGAATTCCTCGATCGATCGGCCCGAACCGGAATATTTTACGATGCCATTTTCCTCGTTTCTGGCGAAAACTAACGCCGGCCGATGATAGCGGTCGCTTAATTTACCCGCCACTAACCCGACTACTCCGGCCGGCCAGCCGTCGCCGGCGATAAAAATTATTTTTTGCTCATCAGACAGATCTTCCAATCTGGCAATAGCTTCAGTGACGATTTTTTCCGTTATCTGCTGGCGGTCGCGATTATTCTGTTCCAGCATCTCCACCCATTTATCAGCTTCATCACTGTCTTTAGCTATTAACAAATTCAAAGCGACCGACGCATGATTTATTCTTCCAGCGGCATTAAGCCGAGGTACGATCCGCCAACCGAGATATTCCGCGTTTAATTCATTTTTGTTATTAATCATTTCCATGAGCCGGAGCAACCCAAGATTCCTGGTTTTGGAGAGTACTGTCAAGCCGTATTTTACAAAAATCCTATTTTCATCAATCAGCGGCATAATATCTCCAACCGTGGCAATCGCCACCAAATCTAGCAGCCATTTATCAAAACCATCCGGAAGTTTGACCGGGCTATTGATCTTATCTTGATGAACTATAATCGCCTGAACAAATTTATAGGCCACGCCGGCAGCGCAAAGGCGAATCGGCGGATAGCCGGAGTCAGAGAGCGATGGATTGATAATAGCCAGAGCCGGCGGACGCGAGAGCGGTTCTTCATGATGATCAAGCACGATCGTCTCAATTCCCTGCTCTTTTAAATAAGCAATCTCTTTGGCATTAGAGATGCCGCAGTCAACGGTAATTACCAGCTGATACCCCTGGGCGGCAATCTGCTGGGCTATTTTCTGATTCAAGCCATAGCCCTCGCCTTCGCGGAAAGGGATATAAGTCTCTGACTCCAGCCCCAGCGCGGAAAGCGCTTTGTATAAAATAGTGGTGGAACACACTCCATCAGCGTCATAATCGCCGTAAATCATTATTTTCTCCCGATTTTTTACCGCCAAAAAAAGACGTTCCATCGCCGATTCCATATCATGAAATAAAAACGGGTCATGGATATAATCGTCGTAATTAGCGGACAGAAAAGCATCAATGTCTTTTTGTTCCGTCAGCCGGCGATTATAAAGCAATTGCAAAATGATCGGATTAATCTCAGGAAATTTCTCCGCCAATTCAACCCTGGCTGGCGCCATTAATTGCCATATTTTTTGTATTGACATTATGATGGATAAAATTTATAATGTATTCATGAACCAAGCTAAAAAGAGAAAAATGAAAATTCTGTGGATCGTCCTCGCTTTTCTGATGGTTTTTTCCATGCTCTTTTTTACCGTCCTGCCGTTATTTTCCGTTTTTAACTAGACGCCCCAAATCGGGAAAGGTTCACTCCGCCGCCAGGGCGGTTTTTTATTTGATATTATTCTACCTTTTCAGTACTGCCAAAAAGGCATCCGGCGGGATATCCACTTTGCCGATGCCCAGCATTTTCTTTTTGCCTTTCTTCTGTTTTTCCAGCAGCTTGGCGCGCCGCGACCAGTCGCCGCCATAAAGATGCTCTGTCACGTCCTTGCGCAAGGCGGAAATCCTCTCCGCGGCGATAATCTTGCCGCCGACCGCGGCCTGAATCTTGACCATGAACTGCTGGCGCGACAGAGTACTTTTCAGTATTTCCACAATTTTTTTACCGACAGAATAAGCGCTGTCGCGATAAGTGATAAGGGAAAGCGCCTCTACTTTTTCTTCCGCCACCAAAATATCCATTTTTACCACATCCGTCTTTTCGTAGCCGAAAAAATCATAATTAAGCGAGGCATAGCCGGAGCTGACTGACTTGAGCTTGTCATAAAAATCAACGATTAATTGCGTGAGCGGCACTTGATAATGCAAGATGGCCAATTGCTCATCCAGATATTCGGTATTAAGATAGCTGCCGCGCTTTTCCGTGGCCAATTGCATGATCGCGCCCAAATATTCCTTGGGCGTAAAAATGTCCACTTTCATAATCGGCTCATCCACCTGATCAATCAGCGTCGGGTCGGGGAAAGAAACCGGATTATACACCGCTTCCATCTTGCCATTGCGCAAATAAACGTTAAAAGCGACACTAGGCACGGTGACGATCAGATCAAGGCCGAATTCGCGGCGCAAGCGTTCCTGAAATATTTCCAGGTGCAGCAGGCCCAGGAAACCGCAACGAAAACCGAACCCCAAAGCCTGGGAATTTTCCGGCTCATAGCTGAGCGCCGCGTCATTTAGCTTCAGTTTTTCAATCGCCTCGCGCAGGCGATTAAAATCACTGCCGTCTTTGCAAAAAACGCCGGCATAAACCATCGGCTTGACTTCTTTATACCCCGGCAGTGCCTCAACCCGCGCGTCGGCAAAAGTAATAGTGTCGCCGACTTTGCATTGCGATACTTCGTGCAGGCCGGTGACGATATAGCCGACTTCACCTGACGTCAGTTTGGCATCTTTGATATACTTCGGTGAAAAATGACCGACTTCCAGCGCCTCAGCCAGTTCCCTACTGACGACGAATTTTATTTTCTTGCCGGCAATAATCTCCCCTTCAAAAATCCTGACGTAGGCGATAACGCCGCGGTATTCATCATAAATGGAATCGAAAATCAGAGCGCGCAGTGGCCGGCTGTCATCGCGAGAAGGCGGCGGCACTTGCCGGATTACCGCGTCCAGGATTTCTTTTACACCTTCGCCTGTCTTGCCGGAAGCGCAATAGATTTCTTCTTTTTTGCAGCCGAGCAGATTAATGATTTCTTCCTGGCAGCGCTTCACATCGGCCGCCGGCAAGTCGATTTTATTGATTACCGGAATGATTGTCAGATTATTATCAAGCGCCAAATAGAGATTGGCCAGCGTCTGCGCTTGCACTCCCTGAGTGGCATCGACAAGCATCAACGCACCCTCGACAGCCATCAGGCTGCGCGAAACTTCATAAGTAAAATCCACATGTCCGGGAGTGTCAATAAGATTAAGCTCATAACCCTGCCAATTCATGCGCACCGGCTGCAGCTTAATTGTAATTCCCCTTTCGCGTTCAATATCCATCTGATCGAGCAGCTGCTCCTTCATATCGCGTTTGGACACGGTACCGGTAATCTCAAGCATCCGGTCAGCCAGCGTGGACTTGCCGTGATCGATGTGGGCGATAATGCAAAAATTGCGGATGTTGTTAGGCATAATTTAAGATAATTTACTAGAGAATTTTAACATTTTTACGGCTAAAAATCAAGATAAAAAAGAAATTAAGAAATTTAGAAATAATGAAACTAAGGGTAAATACAAAATTACATTATTAAGATTAATAATTTCCCTTAATTTCTCAATTTCATAATTTCTTAATTTCTAATATCTAGGTTATCTCCCCTTCCGTAATATTATCTTCCGGCGCCACCCTAGCCGACCTGAGCAGCTTGCGTTTCATGGAAACGACAAAAATGCTCATTTCTTCCATCTTTAACAGCCAGCCAATCAGCCAGTACCCGCCCAGGCCGGCCAGACCCGCCAGCAGTCCTTGAAAAAATAAGCCATAAACCTTTTCTGTCGGCACCAGAGTTGCCGTCAGCTGCAACACGGCATAAGAAAAAATACCGCCGCCTACTGAAGCGACTAAAATACGAAAAACCGAATTCAAAATCTTGTGTCCATCCAGCCGGCCAATAATCCGGCGCATAAAAATCATCAGAACGACCAGCTCAAAAATCGAGGAGACGGTAATGGCCGCCGGCAGGGCCAAGACGCGGAAGTCGATCAAATCGCCGATGTCGCTAACGCGCAACATGGCGGTGGTAAAGAATGTCAGCCAATTATCAAAACTATAGATCCAACGGAATAAAAGCAAAGATAGAAAATTAACAATCATAGCCACAATGCCGATGTAAAAAGGCGTTTTGGTATTATGTAAGGCGTAAAAACCGCGGATAATCAGCGGGAACGTGCCTTGAGCGAATAGTCCGATACAAAATATCGCCAGGCAGGCGGCGGTGAGGCGCGTATCATACCAATTGAAGCTGCCGGCTCCCAAAATCACGCGCACCACCTGGGCGCGCAAGACATAAAGCAAGACGGAAATCGGCACGATAAAAAACAAGATCTGACGGAAAGAAGTGGAAATTGTCTTGACGAAGTCATCGCGTTTTTTGTCAGCCCAAAGCGTGGATAATACCGGCAAAGCGGCCACCGCCATGGAGACGCCAAAGATGCCCAGGGGAAAATTCTGCAGATTATTGGACAAATTAAAAATCGCCAGCGAACCGGCGGCCAAAGTGGACGCGATAATCGTAATGACCAAAAAGTTCAGCTGGCTGACAATGAGCGCCAAAGTCCGAGGCACCATCATCTTGGCGACATCGCGGACATATTTATCGCGGAAATTAAAAATAAATTGATACTTGTACCCGACGGAAAAAATCGGCAGGAATTGAATAATCATATGCACTAGCGCGCCCAAGACCACGCCCCAAGCCAGGCCATAGACGCCCCAAATCGGCACCAGAAACAAAGCGCCGACGATAATTCCCAAATTGTAAAAAATCGGCGCGATGGAATAAATAAAAAATTTGCGGAAGGATTGCAAAATGGAGGAAAATATCGCCGACAAGCCCAAAAATAGCGGGCTCAAAAACATAATGCGCGACAAGCCGACCACTAGCGTCATCTTTTCCTGAGAAAATCCCGGCGTAATCAAAGGCATCAGCCAAGGAGCAAAGACAAATAATAAAACGCAAATTATTATCAGACCCAATGATAGAATATTTAAAATGCTATTTATTAATTTCCAAGCATCGCTTTCTTTATGTTTGGCCAGCAGCGCGGCAAAAACCGGAATCAGCCCCGCCGACACGGCGCCAAGAATCAAAAGATTATACACCAAATCCGGCAGCCGGAAAGCGGCGTAATAAACATCCAGCGTATCGCCCGCTCCAAACTCTGAAGCCAAAATACGATCGCGAAAAATTCCAAAAAATCGGCTGACCAAAGACAGGGAGCCGATGATAATCGCCGCCGAAGTAATGGTCTGGGAAGCTGAATTTATTTTGCGGAAAAAAAGCTTGAACATAAATCATTTTACCATCCTGGCATCCACTATTTTGACTCCCCGGCCGCGCTCCAGGACCACGACTGGATTGAGATCAATTTCTTTGATTTCCGGCAAGGCCAGCGATAAATCGGACAATTTAACAATCAAATCAACCAGCGCCGACTCGTCTAGCGGCTTCTGGCCGCGAGCGCCCTTGATAATCGGGTAAATTTTCAATTCCGACAGCATCTTTTGCGCCTCAGCCGCTCCCACGGGAGCTATCCGGAAAACCACGTCTTTAAAAACCTCCGTATAAATACCGCCCAGACCCAGCATAATCACCGGCCCGAATTGGTCATCGCGCTTCAGCCCCACGATCAATTGGGTGCCAAGCACCATTTCTCCGATGAGATAACCATCTATTTTGGCACTTCGCGCACCTTTATGCACATTACTTGCGATTTTTGAAATTGCTTTTTCCAGCTCCACTTCATTCTTGACATCAACGACTACGCCGCCGACATCGGATTTATGTAAAATCTGTTCGGAAACGACTTTGACCGCCAAAGGGTAGCCGATCTTAGCGGCGATTCTTTTGGCCTCAATGAAATTCTTAGCCAAACCGGCATTATGGAGCGGCAAACCAAATAGCGACAAAATATTGCGGCTGGACTGTTCATTGGACGGTTGTTTCAAAAATACTCTGGCTTTTCTGACTAACGCCGCAGCCAGCGGCTTTTTCTTGGATATTTTTTCTGCCTGATTTCTGGCGGCGGCGTAAGCAGTCATCACTGACAATGCTCGGACAGTGGTGAGCGGGAAATTGACCTGCGGCAATAAATATTTTTTAAACAGCGCGTAATGCGGGACGATTGATTTCTCGCCCATGAAGCATAAAATTACCGGCTTTCTGGTCTGGGCATTCTGTTTGCCGATCGCCTCGGCGGTGGCGGCTATCTGGGTCATTTTCTGAGGGGTAAGCACCACGATGATGCTATCTACGTTTTTATCTTTGACAATCTGGCCGAAAGCATAAGCATAACGATCAGCCAAGGCGTCGCCGATAATATCCACCGGATTGCCGACACTGGCTGCCGGTGGCAAACCGGCTTTAAGTTTGGCTGCCGTCTCAACGGAAAATGCCGCCAATTCCAGGCCGTATCTCGGCAATAAATCGGTCACCAGAATCCCCGGGCCACCGGCATTGGTAAGAACCGCCACACGGTTGCCTTTGGGACATTCCTGATAAGACATCAGCTCCGCCACGGCTTCAAAATCTTCCACGTCTTCCACTTCGATCACGCCGGCTTGCTTGAAAGCCGCGCTATAAACTTCGGCGGCTCCGGCGAGCGAGCCGGTATGCGAGGAGACCGCTTTCATACCCCTAGCGGTCTTACCGGACTTCAATACTATAACCGGCTTTTTATGAGTGACTTTTTTAGCAACTTCAATAAACCGCGGGCCATCAGAAATGTTCTCCAAGTACAACAAAATCACTTTGGTATTTTTATCAGTTGCCAGATATTCCAGCATATCTATCTCATCGATGTCGCATTTATTGCCCAAGCTGACAAAATAAGACAAGCCGATTTTTTGCGCCGCCGCCATATCCAAAATGGCAGTTCCTAAAGCACCCGATTGGGAAATAAAAGCGATATTGCCGGTTTCCGGAAATTCATTGGCAAAAGAAGCATTGATTTGCGGCAAAGCAGTAATATAACCCAAGCAATTCGGCCCGAGAATCCGCAGGCCGAAACGATTTTTCAGATCGGCTAGTTGCTGTTCTAATTTTACGCCCTCAGCTCCGACTTCTTTGAAGCCGGCGGAGATAATAACGATATTCTTAATTCCCTTCTGGCCGCACTCTTTGACGGCTTGCGGTACAACGGCCGCCGGGATGACAATAATCGCCAAGTCAGCCGCTCGGGGCAGGGACTTTATGGTATTATAGGACTTGTAGCCCAGAACCTCGGAATCGTGAGGATTTACCGGATAAATCTGACCGCTGAAATTAAGGTTTAAATTGCGCATGACATCGTTGCCGACCTTGCCATCATGATTGGACGCTCCGATAACGGCGATGCTCTGGGGATGAAAAAATTGGTCTAAATTTTTGCTTGACATAAACTTGACGCAAAGGTAAATATTTTAATTATTTTAACATAATTTCGCCAAAACGAAAAGAAGCGCTACCCATCGGTATCGCTTCTTTCCAAACTTGTGTTATGTTACCTCCTTTCAGTCGGCAACTCGTCATCGCCGCTAAGATAAGGTGGTTATTGCTGCGGCTGGAAGGTCACGGTGACATCCAACTCGTAGTCGGGCATCGGGAAGGTGAAGTCCAGAAATTCCATTATGAATTCCCCATTCTGATCGGAAAAGGCGATTCCGCGAACTTCCCATCCTTCGGACGGATAAACATTGATCGTTACGCCC
>CAIOLF010000056.1 GCA_903859075.1 Candidatus Buchananbacteria bacterium | reverse complement strand
TTTAAATTCTAAATTTTAAATTATATCTTGACTGCCCCTTCCCGGAGTACCTCCACTTTCCCCTTGACTATTTTGATAAGTGTTGACGGCGGCGACTGCAGCTTGCCGCTGCCATAATAAAAATCAATCTTATCGCCGAAATATTTCCTGGCCTCAGCCAGATTAATCGCCGGCTCCTGGCCTTCCGGATTGGCGCTGGGCGCGACTAATGGTCCGGTTTGTAATAATATTTCCCGCAATAATTCATTGGCCGGCAGACGGAAAGCCAGACCGCCGGTACCGCGATGCAGATAATGGAATTTCTGATATTTGCAGGGCAGGATGATGCTGACTGTTCCCGGCCAATACTTTTCCAAAATCACTTTAGTCTTCAGATCAACTTTAATACCAAATAATTTCAAATCATCAAGGGCTGAAATCAAAACAATCAGGGGCTTGTCCGGCGTCCGTTGCCGGACATCGTAGATCCGTTTCACGGTTGTCTTTAAGAGCGCCTGACCGACGAGGCCATAGATGGTATCAGTAGGGATAATGCCGATTTTCCCCCGGCGGAGATTTTTTATGGCTAAGAGTTTGGAGAGCATTTTTTATTTTAAATCTTCAATCTTAATCGTATTTTTTAATCCGTATTCCCCCACCCTCGTTCTTTCTAGATCTGCCAGATAAGCTCCACAGCCGAGCTCTTGCCCGATATCGCGAGCGAGCGAGCGGATATACGTCCCGGGACCGCAAACGATTTTAATTTTCAAGTACGGCCAGCGATAGGAGATTATCTTGATATCTTTGATTTCAACTTCTCGCGCCTTCAGTTTAACATCTTTTCCCTTTCTTGCCAATTCATAAGATCTTTTACCGCTGACCTTGATAGCGCTATAAATCGGCGGCACTTGGCTGATCTGGCCGATAAACCTTTTTAAGACATTATTAATTTTTATTTTTTGAACTTTTAATTTTAAACTTTGGACTTTCATCTTCTCCCCTTCTTCATCATCCGTCGTGCTGGTTTCGCCAAATTTGATCTTGGCGATGTACTCTTTTTCTTTGCCGACGATCTCGCTGATTTTTTTGGTCGCTTCCCGGCCGACGGCCACGACTAAAACGCCGGTCGCGAGCGGATCCAGCGTGCCGGCGTGGCCGACTTTTTTAACATTTAAAAGTTTGCGGACTTTGGCTACCACGTCAAATGAAGTCCAGCCCTTGGGTTTGTAAATAGGTATAATATTTTCCATAAGTATCATCTCAACTTGGTTCCCATCTTCCGGCCGCGATTGGCAAAACGGTGCGCCTCATCGCGCGCCCGTTGCAATGTCGGCTTGATATTATCAATTAAATCCTTGATCACCTCGCTAGTGCCGGCGGGATATACCAGCTCGTCGCCAGCCAGCTTCGAAATTCCGGCAAGCGGCAAAGCAATATTCAATAATCTCAATTCTTTGGCAATCCGAAATATCTGTGGCCGCCCGCCATCAATTAAGATTATATCCGGACGCGGCCATTCTAAGTGGCGGAAGCGGCGGCTGATAACTTCGGCCAGAGCAGCTAAGTCGTCAGCGGCATCAGCAGTTTTGATTTTGAACATCCGATACTGATCTTTATCGGAATGGCCGCCAGTGAATACCGCCATCGAGCCATAGGTCTCCTTGCCGGATAAATGCGAAATATCATAGGCCTCGATGCGATTAATAGAAAGCTGCTCGCCCAATTCGTCACGGGTGATAAGCTGGGCTTCCTGCAAATGTTTGAGCGCAGTAATTTTTTCCGGATTTTCTTTTTTTAATTTGGCCAGCAACCGCTGCTTCTTGCCCTGGAATAACAATAAAATATTCTTGATATTCCGATTATAATCTTCCCGGCTAATGGCGCCGATGCATTTGCCCGGACACAGGCCTAATTGATAATCAAAACAAGGCTTGCCGGAATTAGCCTTGCAAGTGCCATAAGGAAAAATCCGCCGAATTATTTTTAAAGCATTGCGCAGCAAGTATTGGTTTTGGTAAGGGCCAAAAATCTGGTTTTTTTTGATGGGAAATTTTTTGAGCTCTCGCTGGCGGGCGATAAGCGGATAAGAATAATCCATTTTAGGAATAATAACATAGGAAAACGAGCGGTCATCACGATCGCGCACATTATACTTGGGCCAATATTTTTTTATTCTGTTGGCTTCCAGGATAATCGCGTCCAATAGCGTGTCCGTCGGCTCAAACTTTATCCGCTTAGCAGTGGCGACCATCTCGGCGATCCGCGGATCCAAATCCGGACGAAAATATTGCAATACCCGCTTGCGTAGCGAGGTGGCTCGGCCGATATAAAGAATTTTGCCTTTGGCGTCCAGCCAGCGATAAACACCGGGACCGAGGGGCAATTTCTGGGCTTGATTTTTTAATTTTTCTTTCATGCAAGTATTATATAAACAATATAACAATATAACAATGCATTGCTATATTATTATATGGCTCTATTGCTAAATTCCAAAAAAAATAAAAAGTATGTTTCACGGAATTTTATAATGTTTCACGAAATTTAAAAAATAACGTCCAGGGGTCTTGACACTTTCATTTCATGACTTATAATTAAAGTGTAAGGAGGGACATGACGAATAATCGTACTTTCCAACACATTGTGCTGAGCAATCGATGCTGATCGAAGTGGCGCTTCTGTATGAAGAAGAATGGCTGCCTGCGGGCGCCAAAGCAACCGCGCGTGCGTGGATCCCCATCACTTGGGCGGTAATGCGCCTCGATCCTGACGGAGCTTCAATGTCTTCGGCTGAGGCGCTCCGATAGGAGGTAAGTCACTCCCGGAAGCGGAACGGCCATTTTAGGCAAGTCCCGTATGCGTCTAAAGCACGGCACAATTTCTAGCGACTAGGCAATGCCCAAGTCAACATCAGGTTACAATCCGGCGATTGTCCATTTCGAGGGGCTTACAAGAAGTACAGCAACAGCAGCAGTACGCCAAACAACACCCACCCCTCACCCGAATTCCCGAACATCCCCGAACGCCAAATGGATGACTCGCTACTGATGCCCTTGCCCGCGTTGCCTAGCCGCTCCCTCACTAGACCGAACGCCAGGCACAATTGTGCTAAGCGTCCTACGAAAACAAACTACCTAGCTTACCAGCAACGGTAGTTTTTCTTTTACCCTGTTAAATAACGCCTCTGGCGTTGCCGCTTCGCGGCATTTAACAGGGTGAATTTGAATTATTTTAAATACCCTTTCAGATATTTTCCCGTGATGCTCTTTTCGCTATTTACGATCTCCTCCGGCGTGCCCTTAGCCACCACTTTGCCACCACCCTCTCCCCCTTCAGGACCAAGATCAATAATATAATCGGCTTCCTTGATAATATGCATATTATGCTCAATCACCATGACGCTGTTGCCGCGATCAATCAATTTATTAAGCACTTGCAACAGCAACTCCACATCGTAATAATGTAAACCGACTGTCGGCTCATCTAATAGATACAATGTTTTAGACCCTAAAGTATGAGTCAGCTCGCGCGCCAGCTTGATACGCTGGGCCTCGCCGCCGGAAAGAGTGGTGGCGCTCTGCCCTAATTGCAGATAGCCCAAACCGACGTCATTTAAAACTTTTAATTTATCGGTAATGGAATAAATGCCGTCAAAAAATTCCACTGCTTCTTCAATTGTCAATTGCAAAACCTCGGCGATGTTTTTGCTTGCTTCGCCGTATCTCTTTTGAAAAGAAGGCGAGCCTTTGTGTTTTACCTGCAAAGTTTCGCGATTAAATCGCTTACCATGGCAAACCTCGCATTCTGCCAGTACTGCCGGCAAAAAATGCATTTCAATCAGATTGAATCCCGCGCCATCGCAGCCCTCGCAGCGGCCGCCGGGACGATTAAAAGAAAAGCGCGATAGCGTATAGCCGCGTTCTTTGGAAGCCGGCAATTGCGAAAAGAAATCACGGATAGGCGTAAAGATGCCGGTATAGGTAGCCGGATTTGATCGCGGAGTGCGGCCGATTGGCGATTGATCGACGATTACCACTTTATTGACATATTCCGTGCCGATGATTTTGCTGACGTGCTGGAGATCCTTGCGGAAGCCATGTTTGATTTTTACCAAATTATTATACAATGAATCGTAAAGCAAAGATGATTTGCCGGAACCGGACACGCCGGTCAGGCAGACCAGCTTGCGCAACGGAAATTCCACATCAATATTTTTTAGGTTATTGGCGCGCGCGCCGATGACTTTAATTGATTCCCCTCCCTTGGAACGGCGGCTGCGATCCAAATTGATTTCGAGTTCGCCACGTAGATATTTTAAAGTAAGGGATTTTTCTATGCTCTTTTGTTTTTCCGGAGACAGGGGTGATTTTTTCAACAAATCTTTAGTCTCTCCGATAGCTACCACTTCCCCGCCATGGCGTCCGGCGAGAGGTCCCAAATCGACCAAATAATCCGAGGCCATGATAGTGCGCTCATCATGCTCTACCACAATGACGCTGTTGTTCTGATCGCGCAGCCTCTTGAGAGTTTCAATTAATCGGTCCGTATCGCGTTCGTGCAAGCCGATCGTCGGTTCATCCAAAACATAGAGCGTGTGCGACAAATGCGAACCTATTTGGCTGGCCAGCCGGATACGCTGGGCTTCGCCGCCGGAGAGAGTCTCCGCCTCTCGGCCGAGAGAGAGATAATTCAAACCGACTTTAAGCAAAAAATCCACCCGATCAATAATCTCCAACACTACGTTTTCGGCAATAGTTTTTTGCCGCGCCGTCATCTTATTGAAATAACTCTCAAAAAATTGCTGGAATCTATCCAACGGCAAAGCGCTGACCTCGGCCAAATTCTTATTATTTATCCGTACGCCCAGCGCCTCCGGCTTCAGCCGCTTGCCCTCGCAGACCGCGCAGATTTCCGACTGCAACTCGTATTTATCCTCTTCCTCGTCATCTTTTTCCTTATCCTTTAAGACCCATTCCTCCTTTTTGCCCAAGCCATGGCACTCCGGACAGGCGCCGTGCGGGCTATTGAAAGAAAATAGTCTCGGCTCGATTTCCGGAAAAGAAAACCCGTCATTAGGACAAGTCCAATTAGAAGAAAGGAGTATTTCTGGATTATTAGCCTCGGCTGATTTATTTCTTTTGCCTTTTACATCATTTTGCTTAATATCAAACAACGCGATCACTAATCCCTTGCTATGCTCAAGAGAATTTTCAATCGCTTCATAAAGCCGCGTCTGATCATCGAGTTTTAATTTATCCACCACGATATCAATGCTGTGTTTTTTGTTGCGTGACAGCTCAATTTTGTTATGCAGCGAGACAATTTTGCCATCAACGCGCGCTTCACCGTAGCCGAGAGCCAAATAATCATAGAGCAACTGGTAGTATTCTCCTTTGCGGTCAATCACCACCGGTGACAAGATTGCCACATACTCACTATTGTTTCCCCCGGCGCGATTTTTTATTATCTCGGCCATTTCGTCAAGAGCCAGCTTTTCTATCTTATGCCCGCACTTGGGGCAGTACACCTCACCCAGCCGGGCATAAAGCACACGCAGATAATCATAAATTTCTGTCAGCGTGCCGACGGTGGAGCGCGGATTATGCGACAGCGCTTTTTGATCAATTGATATAGCCGGGGCCAAGCCGATAATTTCATCCACATCAGCCGGCTTCATCTGACCGAGGAATTGCCGGGCATAAGGAGATAATGATTCAATATAACGCCTTTGGCCTTCGGCAAAAATTGTATCAAAAGCCAACGACGATTTGCCGCTGCCGGAAACGCCAGTCATTACCACCAGTTTGTTATGCGGAATCTCTAAGGAAATATTCTTGAGATTATGCACTCGCGCGCCTTTAATTATGATTTTTTCTTCTTTTATGGACATAGTTTATTTAAATTTAGATAATATATTAGTTTATACATTGACAAGCTGTATTTAATATGATATAATTTAGGTATTAAACTAATAAGCAATTTGGAGGAAGTTATCAACCACTGGCGCTAGGCGCCAAGGAGGTAACAAGCAATGCCACAGCCAAGGTTCTGCCTGTCGGACGGAAATTGTCTCTGTTGCGACGCCCCGTGCGCCCAGATTCGCCCCGAGCGGATTGAGACCACGGCGGTGCCAATAGCGACATTCTCGTTCTTCTCGTTCGCGCGTGTTGAACCGAACGAGATGGCGACTACGCCAGTCGCCAGATAGCCCTGCCCCACCCCACCCCACCCCGCTTTTCGAGCCGCGACGTCTTCTAGACGGCCGCGGCTCACTCATTTATAGGATTATTATTTTCTTCAATATCTAAAAAATCTTCAATCACTTTACTAATAGTCTGCGGCGTAATGCCGTGTTTTTTGTTATACGCGGTTTGCAGCTTCCGGCGCCGCTCTACTTCCTTTAGCGCACGCTTGATTGAGCCGGTGATATTGTCGGCATATAGAATTACCTTGCCGCTGACATTTCTGGCGGCACGACCCATAATCTGCATCAATGATGTCTCACTGCGCAAAAATCCTTCCCTGTCCGCATCAAGAATAGCGACGAGCGCCACCTCCGGCAGATCCAATCCTTCGCGCAATAGATTGACGCCAATTAAAACATCAAAAACTCCGCGTCGAAAATCAGCCAGAATCTTAGTCCGTTCAAAAGTCTTAATGTCGCTATGCAAATAATTACTCTTTATTCCTTTATCGACTAAATAAGCATGCAAATCCTCAGCTTGTTTTTTGGTCAAAGTATTTATAATAACTCTTTCACCGCTCGCGACAATTTTTTTGGACTCATCAATCACATCCTCAATCTGGCTATGATTTTTATTTCCGCCAGAGGCGGATCCGCCTTTGGCGGAAAACACCGGCCGGACTTCTACCGGCGGATCAATCAGTCCGGTCGGGCGGATTACCTGCTCGGCAATCTGCCGGGAATGCTTGATTTCCCAATCCCCTGGCGTCGCCGAAGTAAAGATTGTCTGTCCGATGCGCGCCAAAAATTCATCAAACTTCAACGGCCGATTATCCAGTGCCGACGGCAAGCGCCAGCCGTATTGCACCAAGGTGTTTTTGCGACTGCGATCGCCTTCATACATTCCCCTAACCTGCGGGAGACCGATGTGCGATTCATCCATTACCAGCAAAAAATCCGGCTGGCCCTTTTTGTCTTTGGGGAAATACGCCAGCAGTGAATCCGGCGGCTCGCCCGGCAGCTTGCCGGAGATGTGGCGCGAATAATTCTCTATGCCATTGCAGTAGCCGATAGAGCGCAGCAATTCAATATCATAACGCGTGCGCCGCTGCAATCTTTCCGCTTCCAGATATAGATTTTTCTTTTCTAAATATTTCAGCCGGTCTTTGAGCTCAATACTAATATCCTTTATTGCCCGTTCTATCTCCGGTTTATTGGAGATAAAATGCTTGGGCGGAAAAATCACTATGTCCTTGATTTGTTCTTTTATTTTTTTAGTCAAGGCGTCGGTAATGGCAATTTCGCTGATCTTTTGATCGGAGAGTTCAATGCGGTAAACCACCTGTTCGGCCGCCGGCATGATTTCAAAAACATCGCCGCGTACGCGGAAAGTTCCCCGGCTCAAATCAGCTCTGGTGCGTTCAAAATGAATACGAATAAGCTGGCGGATCAAATCAGCTCGGACAATCGATTGGCCGACCGTCAGATGCAAAGTAGAGCCCAGATAATTTTCCGGCAGACCGAGATTGTAGATGCAGGAGACCGAAGCCACCACGATCACGTCACGGCGCGACAAGAGCGCCGAAGTGGCTTTATGCCGCAACCTATCAATCTCTTCATTAATCATCGCTTCCTTTTCAATATAAGTATCGGTCGTTGGCAGATAGGCCTCCGGCTGATAATAGTCATAATAAGAAACAAAATAATTGACGCTGTTCTGCGGAAAATAATTCTTGTACTCGCGGTACAGCTGAGCCGCCAGCGCTTTATTTGGCGCCATTACCAAAACCGGCCGATCAAATTCCTTAATCAGATTAGCCACGGTAAAAGTCTTGCCGGATCCGGTAATGCCAAGAAGCGTTTGGAAATCATCGCCGCGCTTGAGGCCGGCCAGCAGTTTCTTAATCGCTTCCGGCTGATCTCCCGCAGGAAGATATTTGGACTTTAATTTGAATATTTTTTGGGGCATAATTATTATTGTTATAAATAACGCAAAAATCGCCGCGGGTGCGGCTACCTAGGTAGGTATGATAAATCATTAGTCGCTATTTAGCAAGTACTGGCAATTATCTCCCGTCTGACTGCTTATTATAATTTACTTTTACATTTTTAGAACTCACTGTTTGCAAGTGTTTCTTATAGCGAAAAACCGACGGCGTACGATAAGCCGGATTGCCCTTGCGACTGCCGATTTTGGAACGGGTCTTCATCTGAATAATTATTATCAACCTAGAAGCTAACAGCTATAAGCTGAAAGCCAGTTTCTCTACCAGCCGCCACCGCCGCCACCGCCGCCACCGCCGCCGGAAAATCCGCCACCGCCAAAGCCGGAACTGGAGCCGGGCGCGACCGAGGCTGAAGAAATAGCGCTGTTTAAACTATGACTTAACGAGGAGGAAAAATCACCCAAACTATGAAAATTAAAAACACCGACATACCAAAGCGGAATATATTCACTCCCCTCTGCTTTCAAACGAGCGAATACCTCATTGAACTGTTCCGCCCATTTATTATCCACGCCCAGCGCCAGGGCATAAGGCAGATATTTTTCAAACAGCTCCGGCGTCTTCTCCGGCGGATTATGGAAATTCATGCGGTCTTTTTCCGTCACCGTCAAAAATAATTTGAAGCCTTCTATCTCATCCATGGTCTTGCGGCCCAATACCGTTGGCGCCTTGAGCAGATAGTAAAATGTAACATTAATAAAAATTAATAAAATCAAAGGCAGGGCAACCAAAGCATTGCCGGTAGAAAATGACGCGGCTATGCCAAAGATAGTGACAATTATGAATATCCCTAAGAATAAGAGCATAATCACCTTTCTGATAAGCGATAATATGCCGCTCAGCGATAAGTCAGCCCTGAAAGTAATATAAGATTTTCCGATTATAGCAACAAATGTACTGGTAAAAATCAGCCAAACAATGGAAGCCAAGGCATCAGGATTGTAATTTACGGTAAAGACGATCAAAATTATGCCTATTATTAAAGTTATTCCTAAACCAAAAATAAAATAGGCGCCGTTTTTAATAAAATATTTCTTTAAAAACTGCAGCCCCAATGATTTTTGAAAATTTTGCAGCGCAGAACTGATGGTTGAATGGTGGCTATTTTCCAACTCTATCTTATCCGACGATTTGAATAATTGAGCTATTTCTTTTTCTTCAGGAGACAAAAGTAAGTCATCTTTTCCGGTCTTTTCCAGGTGATAGACTGACTCCGGTTTGACAATTTTCAGATATCCCTTGATGGCCATGTCAATTACCGCGGCCGTGAAATGCTTTTGTTCATAGCCCATTTTCTGGATATAGCCGACTCCGGCGGGAGAAATTCCCAGCGGCGGCTCATACTGGGCAATAATAGTGCCTTTTTGAGGATCGCGGCCGACCTTAGCCCAGGATGCTAAGAAATATAGTAAAACAATTATTAGGCCGACCAATCCAACTAATGGGCCGGAATTATCAGAAAAAAAGTAAGTTAGCTTTTGCGATGTTGTCGGTTCGGCAACTATGCCTTTAGGCCAGCCGACGACGATCGTTAGTCCTTCATAGGAATCAAGTGCTTGAGTCGTCACAAAAACAGGATGACCGCTGGAAGTATCAATATTGAAATTCTTGTCAGTCGCCCCTTGTGGTCCGGTAAAACCGTCTAATTTCATTTGCTCGGGAGTGACGCCGGGAACGATCACCTGCGCCGTGGCTTTTTCAATGGGAAAAATCCAGCCATTGCCGGTGACGTTCCAATACAATTCATCATGATCCTTAAAAAATCCTAACTGCCTGGTGGTTTGATAAACAATTTCATAAGTATAATCGCCCGGTTCAAGTAAAACATCTTTTTGGCCGATATAAATTCTGACGCCATTGCCTTGGCTCTCCGTCCAAAAATTCTCATCCACCCCGTCTTTAGTAACACTCAAGACCTTGAAACCTACATTATAATTATTACCCTGATTATCTTTGTATCTGGTCGGAAAATCGCGATAAATGCCATGCTTGATCTGATCACCCGCGGCGTGGACTTTGATTCTTTCCGCCACCGTCAATGAAGCGTCGGAATTTACCTGGATCTTGCTGTCATAGCTGATAATCCGCTCTTGCGCCGGCGAGACATCAGCGCCATTAGTCTGCGCGAATGCCGGCAAAGCAAAAAAACACAGAGCTAAGAATAAAATGACTAATTTCAGTTTTTTCATAACTAATAATTAATTTTCTTGGGCAATCGCAACTTGGCGTTAGCCGCGACAATATCAATATTCTTCATTTTTAGCATTTTAGGAAAATCCCAGTCCTTCATTCGCAAATCCATTATCCTGCCGCCAGCTTCCAAAACAAATAAAACGCCGGCGGCAATATCCCAGAGATAACTTCCAGGCAGAATAAAGGCATCAGCGCGGCCATTTCCGATCCAGCCCAGCTCAATGCCGGCCGAGCCCAGCTGGCGCAATCTTTTTACTTTTGTATAAAGCTGACTAATTAGTTTTAAGCCATTTTGCCGGCTGACTTTATGTCCCGTACAAAAAATAATATAAGCATCGGATAGTTTTTTCATTTTTGATACTTGGGCTCGTGTTTTTATGCCTGTCTTAATATCCACCCTCCAAGCACCTTTGCCTTTTACGGCGATATAGCGTTCACCCAATAATGGCGCCTCTATTATTCCCAAGAGTGGCTGGCCGTCTTTCCAAAGAGCAATGGAAATGGAAAACAACGGATTGCGATTAATAAAATTTCCCGTACCGTCCAAAGGATCAATAATCCACAAATATTTCGAATCTTTCCGAATCCAGCCGGTCTCTTCGGTCAGCAAAGAATGCGTCGGAAACTTTTTCCTGATCCGAGAAATTATCAGCTTATCCGCCGCCAAATCAAATTTGGTCTTAATAGAACCGTCTCGAGACGGCATTTCCGCACTGCCAAACTGCGCCAACAACTGACGGCCGACACTGCCCGCCAATAGCTGGGCAAATTTAAAGTATTCTTCCATAATCTTTGATTAATATACCTTAAGATTAGCATATTTTTGTTAAAACGACAAAAGCTTGACTTTTAGCACCTTTCGTGCTATCATGTAGTCATATCTGTTGTGCGCAACAATCTTAAATTTAATTAACCTTAATTTAAGTGAAATAAAGGTCTGACTCAACGGATAGTTTTAAAAACCTAATAAACAACGCAACTATGAACAACAAGTTGTATATTGGCGGTATTTCTTACGGCTCCAGCGACGATTCCCTCAAAGAATACTTCGCTCAGGCCGGCACCGTTGTGTCAGCTCAGATCATTGTTGATCGCATGACCGGAAGATCCAAAGGCTTCGGCTTTGTGGAAATGTCTTCCGAGGAAGAGGCCCAGGCCGCTATCGACATGCTCGATGGCAAAGAGCTTGATGGCCGCGCCCTCAAGGTCAGCATCGCTAGACCCAAAGAAGATCGCCCGGCTAGATCCGGCGGCTTCCAGAAGCGCGATGGCGGTTTCAACAAACGCTACTAAGCTTTCAAAAAAACTCCCCCGCTCGGGGGAGTTTTTTATTTCTTTTAAATTTCGTATGCCTTGTCCTTTTCCACAATCTGTGTTTTTAATTCCAGTTTTTCTTTCACGCCAGCTTCCAGCATCAGTGATGATTTTTCTTCGCCATGATTGATAAATACCAGCTGCGGACGCGGCCGGGAGATTTTTTTAAGCCAATGCAATAGCTTGGGCTGATCGGCATGCGAAGAGTAAGCGCCAATCGCCGAGACCTTGGCCTTAACCCGATATTTCTCCCCTTCCAAGCCGATGCTCTTGGCGCCATCACGCAGGGCGCGGCCTAAGGTTCCCTCCGCCTGAAAGCTGATAATCAGCAGCTGATTTTTGGGGTTATCAATATATAATTTTAAGTGATGGATCATGCGCCCGCCATTGATCATGCCGCTGCCGGCCAAGATAACTTTTGGCGGCGGGACTTTATTTATCTCCTTGGATTGCTCGACCGTGCGGGTCAGAGTGAGTCCGGGTAGTTTGAAAAGATCATCGCCGGAAGACATCCGCTCGCGCGACTGTTCGTCAAAATAATCAAAATATTTTTTGTAGACATTGACCGCGTCAATGGCTAGCGGACTGTCCAAAAAAATCGGGACCTTGGGAATTTGGCGCGTTTCCGATAAATGATTAAGTTCATAAAGCACTTCCTGGGTGCGCTCTAGCGCGAATAAGGGAATCATCAGCACGCCGCCCCGGCCGACTGACTCCAGTATGGCTTTTTTTAGCATTTGTTCGCGCAGCTCGGCCGGCTCATGAATGCGTCCGCCGTAAGTGGACTCAATCACTACGAAATCGGCGCCCTTAATAAATTCCGTATCGCGGACAATGGGAGCCGGCGGGTTGCCAAGATCGCCGGAAAAAACGATTCTCTTTTTTTTAAGCCCCTGACGGATTGACAGCTCGGCAATCGCCGATCCTAAAATATGCCCGGCGTCATAGAAATTTAATTCCACATCTGACGCCAATTTCATTTTTTTATGGTAGTCAATCGGCCAGAATAAAGCTAAGACCCCATAAACGTCATTCTCAACATAAAGCGGCGCCTCGCCTTTTTTTTCCGCTTCTTCTTTTATCAGCTTGGCGCTATCAAGCATGATGAGTTCCGCCAAATCACGAGTGGCTGGCGTGCAATAAACCTTGCCGCGGAAGCCGTCGGCGAATAATTTCGGCAGACGGCCGCAATGATCGGCGTGGGCGTGCGTCAAAACGACAAAGCTGATTTCCGCCGGAGAAAAATTCCAATCCTCGTAATTTTCCTCATGCGTAAAATAACTGCCCTGAAACAGGCCGCAATCAACCAGAAATTTCGTTTTGCCGGTATCAATGAGCGTGCAGGAGCCGGTCACTTCACCTGCCGCGCCATGGAAGGATAATTTCATGACTTAATTATAACAAAAAATAAGAAAAGAAAAAAGAAAAAATGCCCCGTGATTGCGGGGCATTTATATGGCTTAATTATCAATCCTGCGGCAGACACCGACTAGCCGGCGGCATTGGCGCCGACGGATTACCGTGTTTTACCCATTGGCCGTTATTGCAAAGCCAAGTATCTTCATCGCCGCGCAAAAGAATGAGAGCCGTGCCAGCGAGCAGGATGATGACAATGACTATTAAGATTATAATTATTTTATTTTTCATATTATTATATTAATTTGATTCAAACCTTAATATTATAGCATCATTTTTTTAAAAAATAAAGCTTGAAATTTATCAAATAACATGTTATATTACAAAAACATATTGCGGGATCACTCCCGTACATTGCGGGATCGTCTAATGGTAGGACACGCCCCTCTGGAGGGCGGTATCATGGTTCGAGTCCATGTCCCGCAGCAATCTAAAAACATGAAAAAGATCGGGAAAAACAAAATAATAGTCGCCATTATTTTGCTGGCAGCGATACTTTTTATTCTTATGGCCTGGCAGTATGTTTATTTGAAGAAAGCCCACAGCACTTTTGAAAATTATTATACTTTCCGAGGTTGCGTCCAGTTGCTAGAAAGGACCGACGATTACGGATTATGCAAAATCTCTTCCGGGCAAACCATTAAAATCGTCAAGTTCCAGAATAAATGGTATCTGGACGGGGACTTGCCGGTTTGTTGGTTTTTGAATATTTGCTTATAATTCTTCCTAAATTTTTATGACCATCCGCAAATTTTTTAGCTATATCGCTTTGCTTGGAAATATACTCTATATCCTGTGGATTTTGTATAACGGCATTGATGAGGGTTTCAAAGATATCGCGTCAGCGCAAGCCGTTGTTCTGATTGGCCTGGTTTTTCTCCTGACTCTTAATATCATCCTTTTATGTTTGCCGCCAAGGCCGGCGCCGGCCAAGTTCCCAAAATAATGCCAAATAACAGCAAGTCAGCGCAAACTCCCCTTTGGGGGAGTTTCTTTATTTAGCCAAGTTGCGTCTTTATCGTATTTTTATTAAGATAAGCGGCAGGAGAAACAGTACAATCAGAAAGGAGAAAAACTAGCCATGTTTGAACTGTCTAATGGACATAAAGTTCAGTTCGTCGTGGCTAGCGGAGGACTTGGCTTTGACGGACTGGGCTGGCCCTGGGAATGGCCATTACGCTGGACGGGACTGATCCGGCCGCGGCTGTTTACCGCCGCCACCAAGACGCTAACGCTTAATCCGGATCCCGGCTACTTCCGTTGGTGGAAACCGCGGGAGTGTTTCCGTCTAATCCCCGGCGGCGCGGTCAACAAGTTCGGCTTAGGCAACCTGGGACTGAAGTGGTGGTGCAAAAAAATCGGTCCCCTGGTAAATGCTGGGTGCCTGCCGCCGCTCATCGTCTCCATTTGGGGCGACGAGGAGGAGCTTCGGCAAATGGCCCGAGCGCTGAACGAGTTTGATCTGGAAGCGCTGGAAGTCAACGTCTCTTGTCCGAATCGCGCGCCGCTAAGCGTCAGGGAAGCGGTAAGCCGAGTCCTGACGGTCAAGTCAGTCTCTCGATTCCCCATCTTGGTCAAGGTGTCCGTCGCGCAGGATTACTGTGGCATTGCCAGCAAGCTGAGAGGCATAGCGGAAGGAATTTCTCTCAACAGCGTGCCCTGGGAAATCGCTTTCCCGGACGAGCGTAGTCCCCTTTGGCGCCTGCAAGAGAGAGTCGGCGGAGGCGGGGGCGGCGTTTCCGGACTGCCGGCGCAAAAGTTCAATTGGCATGCCGTGCGGCAGCTGGCAAAGCTAAATGCCATGTCAGTTATCGCTCCGAGCATTATGGAGTATGCTGATCTGGCGAAGGTAGACGCTTTGAAAGCCGACGCCTACAGCTTCGGTGTGATACATGTGCGCACCCCGTGGCAGCCGACGCAGATAGCCCTGCGCTGGCTGGCCGAACATCAGCAATTATAATCAGATCTCGTTTTCGTAAAAACGGGATCTTTTTTTTATAAAAAAATCGGGATATGCCCCGTCTCTACATTTTTTATTAAATATTTATCAAGATTTATAATTTGAAATTAAAGCTAAAAAGCTAACAGCTATAAGCTAAAAGCTAGTTTCAAAACATGCTCATCACTTCCGCTACTGCATCCCCTTTTGGCAAAGCAGTAATCGGCGAAGCGGCTGGCGCCGGCGCTTTGGTCTCAATAGAAATTTTGCCGTTAGAAGAAACGGCTGGACAGGCATCAGTATAGGATGAAGCAATTGCCAGCTTCTCATTGACCACCCCTTTAACCCCTACCGTAAAACCAGAAATCTCCTTGATCGCTTCTTCCACAATCTGCTTATTGGCCGCGGTCTCCATCCGGTCTTTAAAGAATTTATTAGCCACGCCGATCTCCAAAATATTTCCAGTGCATTTGAGCGGCTGACTCAAACGCAACACTGACGAAAGAGAAAAATGCCTTCCTAATATCTTATCGACAATGGCCTGCCAATCGGCGACTATTTTATCAAAATCAACTTCGCAAACCGTCTCCACTGTTTTTTCTCTTACCACATCCTCAATTACTCTTTTTTCTTCCGCCGCCGATTTTTCTGCCATTTCAGCCGCCGCTTCCGGCCATGCGATTATTTCAGGACTTTTTTTTTCAGGCAGCGGACTAGTCAATCCCTGCAAATTGCTTCTAATCTTGGCTTTGACTTCATCGGCCGTGCCGCCACTGAACTCATCTTGTTTTTGGCAGACCGTCTCCTCTACCAGCTGGACTATCGCCAGCTCCAGAGGGAACTGCACAATGAAAGCATTTTTCAGCTCCCGACTCTTAACCAAAAATAATTCGATCATGGAAATGATCTCCGCGTAAGAAAATTTTCGCGCCAGGATGTCCGCCGCCTTGGCGCTCTCTTCATCAAGCTCAATGCCGAAGCCGGATAAATCTCCATTTACCTTGATGAGTAGCATCTTGCGCAAGTATTCAATCAGATTATCAGTATAATAATTAAGATCCACTCCCTCTTCCACTAATTTATTAATCAATTCAATTCCGGCGGTAGAATTTTTTTCCGCGAGATATACCAGTAGTTTGACAACGTTGCCTATTTCCGACCGCGGCAATACGAGTTCCGCTTGCTCCATATCAATATCATCGCCAAGCGTCAGCACCTTGCCGAGCAAACTCTCGGCATCGCGCACGCACCCTTCCGCGTAAAGCACGATTTTTTTGATGACATCGTCAGTCACTTTTTTTTCTTCCAGCTTGACCAGATTGCTGAGGCGCTTAGCCATATTTTCCGTAGTGATTTTTTTGAAATCAAAACGCTGGCAGCGGGAAATAATCGTCGCCGGCAATTTATGGATCTCCGTGGTACAAAGAATAAAAATAATATGCGCCGGCGGCTCCTCCAGCGTCTTAAGCAAGGCGTTAAACGCCTGGATTGAGAGCATGTGCACCTCATCAATGATAAAGACTTTATATTTGCTGCTCGCGGGAGTAAATCTGGTGCTCTCAATAATATTTTCCCGGACATTATCCACGCCGGTATGGCTGGCGGCGTCAATTTCAATCACATCCACCGAACGATTGCCCATGATTTCCAAACACGACTGGCATTTATTGCAGGGTTCGCTCTCCCCTTCTTGGCGGTTCTGGCAATTCACTGATTTGGCAAACAAGCGGGCACAGGTCGTCTTGCCCAGTCCCCGCGGCCCGCAAAAAAGATAAGCGTGGCCGATTTGTTCGCCCTCCAATTCATTCTGCAGCGTTATTTTGATGTGATTCTGGCCGACCACCTCGGAAAAGCTCTGCGGCCGGTATTTGCGATATAAAGTGGACATTGTTTTAGTCAATAATAACCTCTAAATATATAATCATTATAACCGGCGGCGGTGCATAAAGCAAGGCAAAAAAAATCCCCATTTTACTGGGGATTTTGCATTAAAATAATCTAAAAATCAAGCCGCCATTTCACCGCCAGAATCTCCCGGCAAATCTTCCGGAATCTTGAATTTTCCATTAAGCCAGCCAATCGCCCCTTTTAAATTATTCACTTTG
>CAIOLF010000055.1 GCA_903859075.1 Candidatus Buchananbacteria bacterium | reverse complement strand
TCGGCTTTGAATTCAGCGGCGCCGGCCTGGGCCTCAAATTTTCCATTGAGTCCAGACAGCAAATCAGCGCCGATTTGGCAATTGCTCACGGAACACATCACGCCGCCGAAATTGATGGAGCATTCCCCTTGATAAAAAGAGCAAGTCCGGGATTCTTCATTATAGATGCAGCGGCCGGTGCCGACTTCCTGCAATTGGAAATCATCGATGTAAATTTCTTTCTGTGGACCAAGGACAACCCGGGGATTCACGGTAACATCCGCGGCGGTCGTAGTCACATAAGATATTCTTGACCACTCGCCGGCAGCAAGTTCAAGTGAGCCGTAAGATCCTTCAGTTATTCCAAAATCAACGTAGCCAAAATATCCCGAGGTCGTGGCATAAGCATAAACCGAAACCACATACTTTTTCCCGCCCTTTAACTGAATTCCATTCGCGACAAAGAAGGATTTCCCGGCATTGTCTGTTGTATTATTGTTGATTAGTTTGACGGCGGCCTCGCCGCTATTTACGGTAGTGGTGGTGATGGCCGCAGTAATTTCTGTCATGTGAGTAAATCCTGTCAGCCCATTTTCAAAATCGCCATTGCTGATCATATTCTGATTGGAGCAGGCGGCGGCCGAACAGGGCTGGCTCATAATTACTTTTTTGTCATCGGTCATGATGCGGCCCTGTTTGATTACCGGCGAAGGAGAAGCGATCGCCAAGGGACAGCCGGCGGCGGTAGGGCATTTGTCCATGGTTTGTTCCGGCGCAAGATGCGTCCAGGTATTGCCAACGGTATTATAAAGCATGCTCAGCCAGCGGCAGCCGTAATTATTCTCGTTGCAAAAGCGGAAATCCAAAGTATTGACCAGCCAGGAATCCTTGATATTGTCGCCGCCGGTAAAAGTCTCGCAGGTATTATACTTAGGTAGGCAGGTATTGCCGCCGAGATTCCAATAGCGCCGCTCCTCGGTGCAGTAGCCGTAAGCCGTGCAATTGCCGCTATCGTTTTGCTGGATACACTGCTGTTCATCGGCGCAGTATTCGTCGCGAGTAATGCTGCCGTCCTGGGAATTCGCGGCAGAGTTATGAGGGCCATAGCCCGTCTGGCGACAGAATAATTCCGGCGCTTCCAAGACCCAATAGGGATCAAAATAGTTTTTAAACTCGTCTCGCTTCATCATTTCTCCCAAAGTGTACACTTTATTTTCCGGAGAATTCCTGACGATTTCCGCGGCGATTTCCCAGCCTACCGGCACGATGCGGTATTTACGCAAAATTTTGATATTGCGCTCAGTGAAAGCGACTTGCGGATTGGCGACATCCTTTATCGGCGGGGCAAATGGGCGGTCTAATATTTCTTGGGGCAGATCTTTGACCTGGGTCTTTTGCCTGATGGCCTCGGCCAAAATGGAGTCAATGACGCAATCGGTCGGCCCGAGATTGCTTTTGCTTTGATCGGTGCACAGCATTAATTTCGTCAAGATGTCGTAAGGGCCGCCGATCTTAATTTTGGCGCCGATTATGGACTGCAGCCTGCTTTCCGCTCCGGCGGCGCCCTCATAAGTGCGCGGCGAGGCGTTGGGATTGAATAAGGACGAAAGATCCGGCAATTGAAAGGGCTTGCCGCTGTTGCCACTGCTATTATCGCTAAAAATCCCCGTCTGTAAATTTTTTAACAATTGCGAGACCAGGGTATTCAAGAATTCTTCCACGAAATCGGCGATGGTATTGGTAAAGGTAGCCACGCCGATATCGGCCTTGTCCTGGGCGCGACGGAACTGATCGGCAACGACCGTTCCCGGCGTCAGAATTTTTCCGGCCAAACTCTTAACATCTTTCCATAAACTATTGGTATCGCCTTCTTTCTCTGCCGTGTGCAC
>CAIOLF010000054.1 GCA_903859075.1 Candidatus Buchananbacteria bacterium | reverse complement strand
GCCTGATTCTTTACCTGATATTTTTTCATATTTTTATGGTTTATTTGGCTTTAGCGGCGGCCTTGCCGGCTTTCTTGATATACTTCTCGCCGACATACTTAATGCCCTTGCCCTTGTAAGGCTCTACTTTCTTTATTTTTCTGATTTGCGCCGCCGTCTCTCCGACTAATTGCTTATCAATGCCGGAAACGGAAATAACATTGCCTTCGACAGCGATGGCAGTGCCGTCAGGAATAACGTATTCTACCGGGTGAGAAAAACCAACGTTAAGGATCAGCTTTTTGCCGGCCGCGGCCGCTTTCATACCGACGCCATTAATTTCCAATTTGACGGTATAGCCCTCGGTAACGCCAATAATCATATTCTTTACTAAACTGCCAAATAATCCCCATAAAGCGCGTTGTGATTTATCGGCCTCATTAATGACTTTGATGGAAACCGTCTTGTCATTTTTTTCAACGCTAACGGACGGATGCAATTTCTGTGTTAATTGTCCTTTGGGTCCTTTGACGCTGATCACCCCGTCTTCCACCTTTAGCTCTACGCCGGCCGGGATAGCTGTAAGTTGTTTTCCGATTCTGCTCATATTTTTTAATAGATTTCACAAATTATTTCTCCGCCCAATCCCTTCTTCTTCGCCTCTTTATTGGTCATTAGTCCGGCGGAAGTGGAAATGATGGAAATACCGAAGTTATTCAAAACCACCGGCAATTTATCCTTGGCAGCATAAATCCGGCGTCCCGGCTTGGAAATCCGTTTTAATCCGGAAATCGCCATTTGCTTATTTTCATCATATTTCAAGCCGACCTGCAAACCGCCGAATTTATTCTCCGGAGACTTCTCTACTTCCTCAAAGCCGCTAATAAAGCCATGCTTCTTCATGATTTTTAAAATCGCCAATTTCATTTTTGAAAATGGAACAAACACTTCTGCCTTGTGAGTCCGGGCGGCATTTCTGATTCTGGTTAGCATGTCTGCTATTGGATCGGTCATATTTTTAATTGGTAGTTTTTAGTTGGTAGTAATTAATTACCAGGATGATTTGGTTACCCCGGGAATCTGGCCGTTATTGGCGAGTTCGCGGAAACAGATGCGGCACAACTTAAAATCACGCATATAGCCATGCCGGCGGCCACAGCGCCAGCAACGATTAACTATTCTGGTGGAAAATTTCTTATTCTTTTTGGATTTTGCGATTTGTGCTTCGGTAGCCATAAAAATTATTTATTTTTTCTGAAAAGGAAAACCGAGTAATTGAAATAATTCCAATCCCTCTTCTCGGGTCTTGGCGGTATTGTCAATGGTCACTTCCAAGCCATGGGATTTTTCGACCTCATCCATCTTGATTTCCGGAAAAACATTGTATTCTTTAAAGCCGATGGTGAACTTGCCTTTATCATTGACGTTTTTTGGATTAATGCCGCGGAAGTCCCGGACGCGGGGCAAAGAAATATTGACCAGCTTATCTAAAAAATCATACATCCGCTGGCCGCGCAAAGTAACCTTGGCGCCGACAACCATGCCCTCCCTGACTTTGAAAGAAGAAATGGCTTTCTTGGCAAGAGTGCGCACCGGCTTCTGTCCGGTAATGCGGGTAATATTCTTTTCGACAATATCCTGATAGGCGCTGTCGGTGTTTCTGGCATTAATGCCGACATTAAGAGATACCTTAGTCAGTTTCGGCACCGCCAGGTTATTCTGGTACCCGAATTTTTCCTTCATCGCCGGTACCACTTCCTTCTGATATTTTTTGTATAAAATTGATTCCATATTTTTATATTTCTTCTTCGCACTTGCCGCAGATCCGGCGCTTAATAACTTTTTTCTTGCCGGCTTCCGGGGCAATTATTTTATAGCCGACTCGTCCGGACTGGCCGCACTTGGGACAAACCATCACCACATTGGAAACGGCCAGTGGCGCGGGAAATTGGATCCGCTGACCACCCTCACCTTGGCGGCGCGGCCGCTGGTGCTTAATCAACAAATTCAAACCCTCGACAACCACTTTGCCTTCAGCCACAAAAACCTGGATGATCTTGCCGGACTTTCCCTTATCCTTGCCGGCTGATATTTTTACCTTGTCGCCTACTTTGAATTTCATATCTGAATTTTTATTTTATAACACTTCCGGAGCTAAAGAAATGATCTTCTGATAGCCCAGATTCCTCAGCTCTCTCGCTACCGGCCCAAAAATACGCGTGCCTTTCATTTCTTTATTCTTGGTATCGATAATGACAATGGCATTGTCGTCAAAGCGGATATAGGAGCCGTCGCTGCGGCGATTTTCCTTCCTGGATCGGACCACTACGCCATGGACCACATCGCCTTTTTTGACCATGCTGTGCGGCACCGCTTCTTTGACTGATAAAGTGACGACATCGCCAAGCATCCCATAGCGCTTCTGGTAGCCGCCTAGGACTCTGATTACCTGTAATTTTTTGGCGCCGGTGTTATCAGCCGACTTGACCATGGATCTTAATTGAATCATATATTAATTAGCTGCTAGCTATTAGCTTTTAATTATTAATCTCCACTTCTTATCTTTGGAGAGCGGGCGGCATTCGATGAATTCCACCGCGTCGCCGGCTTTGGCACTGCCTTTCTCGTCGTGGACTTTATATTTCTTGCTCACTTTATAGCGCTTCTTGTACTTGGGATGCATCTTAAAACCATCAACCACCACTACCGCGGTTTTAGCCATCTTAGTGGAAACTACCGTGCCCTTGAATTTTTTAACGATTTTTTTCTTCTCCATATTATTTATTTTTGACATTTAAAACAGTCAGAATTCTGGCAATGTCTTTTTTTACTTCCCGAATTTCGCGGATATTCTTCAGCTGCTTTTGTCTCGCCTTAAACATCAGCTCATCCAGTTTTTTTCTGGCTTCGGAAAGTAAATGGTTCAATTCACCAACTTCTTTTAATTTTATTTCTTTAATCTCCATAAATTTATTTTTTTATAAACTGGCATTTGACCGGCAATTTATAAGCGGCTAGCTCGAGCGCCTCTTTGGCGGAAGACTCGGCAATGCCTTCGATTTCAAAAATAATGTTGCCGGCGCGAACTGGCGCCACATAATAATCCGGCACGCCTTTGCCGCCGCCCATGGTCGTCTGGCTGCCTTTAGTGCCAATGACCGCGTGCGGGAAGACGCGGATCCAAACCTTACCGCCTTTTTTGACATACTTAGAAATGACGCGGCGGGCTGACTCCAGCTGTTTAGCTTTGACCCAGCCACTGGTAATGGCTTTGAGGGCAAAACTGCCGAAAGAAACCCTCGTGTTGGAGGTCGCCGGCCCTTTGCCTAAGACATCGGGGCGATGCGGTTTTCTTCTTTTTAATTTCTTTGGTGCCAACATATATTAATTATTTCTTTGCTTCTTTACTCACTGCCGCTTCCTTGGCTTCAAAAATATCGCCTTTATAAATCCAAACCTTGATGCCGATTTTTCCATAAATCGTCTGAGCGGCGCCGCGGCTGTAATCAATATCGGCGCGCAAGGTGTGCAGCGGAATCTTGCCGACGAATAAAGTTTCGCGGCGGGCGATCTCCGCTCCGTCCAGACGTCCCGATACCATGACCTTCGCTCCCTTGGCTCCGCCTTTTTCCGCCCGGCCGATGGCCTGTTTGATGACGCGCCGGAAAGGCAAGCGTTTTTCCAAATCGGCGGCAATCATCTGCACGGTTATGGCAGCGTCGGTGGAAGGGTTGGAAACTTCAAAAATATTCAAATTGATATTTTTTAAACCTCTCTTGCGGCTGAAAGCATCCTTAAGAACCTCGTTGTGCATTTCTTTTTTGAGCACTTCCACGCCCTGGCCGCCACGGCCGATAATCATGCCCGGCTTAGCCGCGTAGACGTTGACAATGATGCCGTTGGACGACCGCTCGATCTCAATGCGGGAAACATGAGCCGCTTTGAGCTTTCTTTGGATAAATTTCCTCAGCAATACATCCTGTTTCAAATACGCGGCAAAATCGCCATCGGCGTACCATTTGGAATCCCAGGTTTTATTGACTTTCAAGCGGAATGATTTGGGGTGAACTTTTTGTCCCATAAAATTAGCTTTTAGCTATTTCTTATTTCTGGCCGGTTCGTCTGTTAAGCGTCTTCGAACCGAAACCTTTCTTGAAAACAACTGTTTTTTTATCAGCGACGGCCACTTTTTCATCTTTGACTTCACTATCTTTTATTTCATCAATATCGCCAATCTTGATAATATCGTCAATCTTTTTGACTTTGCTCTTGCCTTTGCCGGCCGACTCCGTCGGAATGATTTCTTCCAGTACCAGAGTGATATGGGATGACATTTTTCTAAGCGGAGTCGCGCGGCCCATGGCCCGAGGCATCCAGCGCTTGAGCGCCGGTCCCTCATCAACATAAATCGCCTTGATCCGCAGGTTGTTTCTTTTGAGCTCGTGATTTTCCTCGCCGTTATGCATGGCTGACTTAAGCAGCTTAAGCAAAGGCGCGGTGGCCGCTTTCTTCAAAAACTGCAATTGGACTGTCGCTTGTTCATACGCCAAACCCCTGATCAGATTGGCTGCCAAGCGGATCTTTCTCGGCGACATGCGGATATATCTGGCTTTTGCTGTTAATTCCATATTGTTTATTAAGCTTTCTTGGTTTGTTCAATGGCTTTTTGAATCTTACCGCCATGTTTGACAAATTTTCTAGTTGGAGAAAACTCACCCAACTTATGTCCAACCATATTCTCCATTATCAAAACAGGGATATGATCTTTGCCGTTATGCACGCCAAAAGTAAAGCCCACCATTTCCGGAGTAATAGTGCATTCCCTAGACCAAGTCTTAATAATGACTTTGTCGCCTCTTTTTACCTTGCTGAGCTTGGCTAGCAATCTCTCATCGATATAGGGGCCTTTTTTTAAACTTCTGGACATATATATTTTTTATCTGGTAATTATTTCTTTTTTCTTGACGGGCGCCGAGCTAAAATAAACCGATTGGACCATTTAGTTCTCTTTCTGGTCTTCACGCCTAGCGCCGGTTTGCCCCAAGGAGTCTTCGGATGCTTGAGTCCTATAGGATTGACGCCCTCGCCGCCGCCATGAGGATGATCTACCGGATTCATGGCTTTGCCTCTGACTGACGGACGAATACCGCGATGGCGCATGCGGCCGGCCTTGCCCCAACGGACATTTTTAAAATCAGAATTGGATACCTGGCCGATAGTGGCCAAGCATTTTTCCGATACCAAACGGATTTCTCCCGAGGGCAATTTCAAGTTGGCTAAGCCGTTATCTAAAGCCATCAAAGAAACTCCGTTGCCGGCGCCACGGGCTAGTTGTCCGCCCTTGCCCGGAACTAATTCAACATTATAGACTTGCATGCCCGGAGGGATCAGCTCCAGCGGCAAATGATTCCCAATATGGAAATCAATCAGCTTCTTGGAACTCATGACGGTATCGCCCACTTTTAAATCCTGCGGCGCTATGATATATCTCTTCTCGCCATCCTGATAGCTGAGCAAAGCAATGCGGGCATTGCGGTTCGGATCGTATTCTATGGCCACCACTTTGGCGGGAATGTCAAACTTATCGCGCTTATAATCAATAACTCTGATTTTCAGCCGGCTGCCTCCGCCCTGATGCCGGACAGTGATTTTACCCTGGTTATTGCGTCCAGCTCTCCGCTTGTGGGAAAAAATCAAACTCTTGACCGAACTCTTGGCGGTAACATCTTTAGACAGCAAAACCGAAGTCTGGCGTCTGGAGGAAGTGGTTGGTTTGTATATTTTAACTGCCATAGTTTTTATTATGATTTGGCTGGGCCTTCGTAAACATTAATCGACTTGCCCTCCGGCAAAGTGATAATCGCTTTCTTCCAGCTCTTGGTCCGGCCGCTATTGCGTCCGTATCTGACGCTATGGCCCGGATAATTGCTGATATTAACTCTTAGCGGCTTGACGCCATAACGGGAAAGGACGGCCTTGGCTACGGTTATCTTATTGGCGCTACCGGCTACTTCAAAAACATACTGATTTAAAGCATTTAAGGCGGAAGTCCTTTCGGTAATAATCGGCCTAAGTAAAACGCCAAAAATTTCCTGGCCCTTTTTATCTTTAACGTCAATGAGTTCTGTTTTCTTGACCGGCTCTTTTTTTGGCTCAACCTTAACTCCAACCGTCTTAGTGACTGCCGCTTTTACTTCTTTTTTATCATCTTCTTTTTTGAAATTAAAGATTCCCATATTCTAAATTTAACTTTTCTTTTCTCTGATTAATTTATAATGCTTATCGATCACTGCCAGCGCTTTTTCCGAGGCCAGCACCGTATCATACTTGAGCAGATCGACGCAGTTTAAGCTGTTGGCCAAAATCGTATTGACGCTGCTCAGATTAAGAGCGGAATTAATCGTCTTCTTATCGTTATTATCCAAAACCAATAAAAATTTCTTGCTATTTTTGAGATTCTCGATTTTATTTTTGATTTCTTTGAGCCAAGCGCCTAGGGCCTTGGTCTTACCGGTATCCACCGCCAATTTATCAAAAACCACTAAGGATTTATCATTAACTTTATCAGACAAACACATCGCCAAAGCCAGCTGTTTCTGTTTCTTATTAACGGCTTTAGTAAAATTGCGATCATTGCGCGGACCAAAAGTGATGCCGCCGCCGACCCAAATCGGGGAACGGGAAGAGCCGTGGCGGGCGCGGCCGGTGCCTTTTTGCTTCCACGGCTTTTTACCGCCGCCGCGCACCTCGTCTTTGGTCTTGGTATGGGCCAAAACCTGGCGGGAAGAGGCCTGCTGGGCGACGACTACCTGATGGATTACTTCCGGTTTTACTTTAACGCCAAACATCCTGGAACTCAATTCAATCTCTTTTATTTTATCGCCTTGTAAATTGTAAACGGGATATTTCATATTAATCAGCTTTTAGCTTCTAGCTGTTAGCTTTTAGTTTAATTACTCAGCCTTCATTTCTTCTATCGGAGCGGCCTCTTCTATTTTTACTTCTTCTGCAACTGGAACAACTTCCTCGGTCTTAGCTTCAGTGAGTGCTGGTTCCGCTTTGGTTTCCTCAACCGGTTGAGCCGGAGACAAATCCATCTTGCCCGGGCCATAAATCATGACTAAGGAATTTCTGGATCCCGGAAGCGCGCCTTTGATATACAAAATATTTTTTTCCGCATTGACATCAACAATCTCCAAGCCGCTCACTGTCACCTGATCGTCGCCCATATGACCGGCCATGCGGATATTTTTAAAAACTCGCTGGACGCCGCCGGCGCCGATGGAACCAGGCATGCGCTCTTGGTCTTTGTGGCCGTGGCTGGCTTTTTGTCCATGGAAACCGTGGCGTTTGACTACGCCTTGAAAGCCCTTGCCTTTGGAAGTGCCGGTGACTTTGATCTTATCGCCCGGCGCGAAAACCGCTACGGTAATCTTATCGCCGCGACTGACGGCGGTATCATCAGCCACTCTTATTTCCTTTAAAGTCTTGACTTTATCTAAATCCTTCAAATGGCCGGCCTGCGCTTTTTTGATCTTCTTGGCGGCATTAAAACCAATCTGTACCGCATTATAGCCATCTTTGGCATCCTTGCTCTTGACCTGGGTCACAACATTGGGAGTCGCCAAAACAGCAGTGACCGGAATTACAGTGCCGTCAGCCTTGAAAATTTGGGTCATTTCAATTTTTTTGCCTAAAATGAATTTCATAACTGATAAATATATGATACAAATATACGAATGGTACGAATGAAACGAATAATACGAATTTTTTAAAAAAATTATTAGTAGCAATTCGTATCATTAGTAGATATTTAGTATATTGGTATCGTAAGTATGCTGTAAACAAAAAAGTCCGGTCTTATACCTCAAAAACCCGACTTCTATCCCTGCCCGGCAATACTGCCGCACAAAAGGAAAAACAAAGTTGAACTTTATTAAGATATAATTGCTTTTTGTTCCTCACTTTTAATTATCATCGTGGATGGAGGTTTTCCCCTGAAAATCATTTCGCTTGCTCGGGATCTTTCTCCATTGGACGACAACCAAGTTTACATTTTAATTTCCACGTTCACTCCCGCCGGTAGATTCAAACTCATCAAAGCATCGACGGTCTTGGCATCCGGATCGAGGATATCGATCAGGCGCTTATGGACGCGCATTTCAAATTGCTCGCGAGAATCCTTATGGACAAAAGTAGAACGATTGACCGTATACTTCTTCTTTTCCGTCGGCAAAGGCACCGGACCGCGAACATTGGCTCCGAACCGGTTACAGGTCTCAATGATCTTTTTGGCGGAATTATCTATGATCTTATGATCATAGGCCTTTATTTTGATCCTGATTCTCTGATGCGTTTTGTCATTCTCCATCTCAGCGGAAGTATTTTTGCTTGCCATCTTACTTTTTAATTAACTATTTATTTTTTAATTAACTATTTATTTATAGAGGCGTTATTAGAGACGAGGGAAAAACCCTCGTCTCTACTGAGCACCTATAAGTTATTTGAGAATCTTGGTTACCACGCCGGCGCCGACGGTATGGCCGCCTTCGCGAATAGCGAATTTCATCTTCTCTTCCATGGCGACAGTCTTGCCGAGTTTGATGACTAAGTTGACGGTATCTCCAGGCATAACCATTTCCTTGCCGGCCGGAAGCTCGATTTCACCGGTTACATCGGTAGTTCTGATGTAGAACTGCGGCTTATAGCCCTTGAAGAACGGCTTATGGCGGCCGCCTTCCTCTTTGCTTAAGATATAGACTTCGGCTTCAAATTCGCAGTGAGGAGTGATTGATCCCGGCTTGGCGACGACTTGGCCGCGCTCAACCTCTTCTTTCTTGGTGCCGCGGAGCAGAATGCCGACGTTGTCCCCTGCCAAACCTTCAGTCATGCTCTTGTTAAACATTTCCACGCCGGTGACAGTGGTTTTCTGGGTATCGCGCAAACCGACGATTTCAACTTCTTCGCCGATCTTGACCGTGCCTCTCTCAATTCTGCCGGTAACGACAGTGCCGCGGCCTTCAATGGAAAAGACATCTTCAATCGGCATCAGCATCGGCTGATCGGTAGCGCGCTGCGGCTCGGGGATGTAGGTATCGAGAGCATCCATTAATTTCATGATAGCATCGCCATCAGGACCCATGGGATTTTCCAAGGCCTTGAGAGCGCTGCCGCGGATGATCGGAGTAGTATCACCCGGAAATTCATATTTCTTTAAAAGGTCTTTGATTTCTTCTTCGACTAGGTCGATAAGAGAAGGATCATCAACCTGATCGACTTTATTGATAAAAACGACAATGTAAGGCACGCCTACTTGTCTGGCTAACAGGATGTGCTCTCTGGTCTGGGGCATCGGGCCATCGGTCGCGGCCACGACCAAAATAGCTCCGTCCATCTGAGCGGCGCCGGTAATCATGTTCTTGATGTAGTCGGCGTGTCCGGGGCAGTCGACGTGGGCATAGTGACGCTTTTCAGTTTCGTACTCCACGTGAGCGGTAGCGATAGTAATACCGCGAGCTTTTTCTTCCGGAGCGGCATCGATTTGATCAACACTCTTGCTCTGAGCTTTGAAGCCGCGAGCAGTTAAGGTCTTTAAGATAGCCGCGGTCAAAGTGGTCTTACCATGGTCGACGTGACCGATAGTACCGACATTGACGTGGGGCTTGGTTCTTTGGAATTGTTCTGCCATTTTATTATCCCCTTTAGGAAACCCTCGTCAGCGCCGCTGACCCGTAAAAACGAGTCCGAGGCGGAGAGTTTTAGCCAGGTTCCTAAATTTTATTTAATTTTATTTATAAATACTTGACTATTATAACACAACTGGTTTTTTTTGCAAGACCCATTATCTACATATTTTCCACCTGGATTACTCCACTGGCTCAAAATAATAACGGTCTTCATCGGCAGATTTGCCGTTATCTTCGCTAAAATTAGAAAAATTATTGTCAAAACCGGAAGTATTATCAGTCTCCAAAATATCGCCCAAATCCCTGGAAAAATCGTACTGGTCTATAGACGTTTCCTGCTGTTTTGAGGCCTCTTTCCAAAGATTTATATCACGGTTTATTTTATCCAAAAGTTCCTGTTCTGTCAACCCTAAAACCTCTGATTTTCCTAGCATTAACCGCTCATAATCTGAGACCGTCATAATGACATAATTTGGTTCCCCTTGGACGTCAAGCACAATGGCCTTATCGCCTGTCTTACGGATTAAATTAACTATTTTTTCCAAATTTGCCGACATATTTGACTAAATTTAGATATTTTTAATTATTTAACTGTTGACTTTTATATTATAATATGATATAAATGTGACATAAGATGTATTGCATAAGATGTACTGGTACTGTCTGAAGCCCGACTTAACAAAGGAGGATGGAGACGATGAGGATTCTAAGGAAAGTTGGTGAGGTCATCGGCGCGATGATCCTGATAGGCGCCATCGGTTTCATGATGGCTTACTGCTTGGTGTCGGAAGATCCGTGGTTTTACGGCGAGAAGGGGGCGTTTTCCAAGCCACTGACGTCCGTCAAAACCCAGATCCACTATGGCACGCATGGCACGGCGGCGGTAATCGAGCCGACCGCCCCCAAGCCAGATCCCAAGGAAGAAACCCGGCGCAAAGGGAACGACTTCTTTACGCACCAAGAAGTGAACGATCCCAGAAACCAGCAATAAGACCCGGGCAGCAAATCCAGGGTCTTTTTTTTATTCTATTTTTTCTCCGCGGCCTTGCCTTTTTTGCCTTCAATAATCTTAAGCTCAACATTCTTCGGCACTTCGGAGTATTTCAAAAATTCCATGGAAAAAGCGGCTCGTCCCTGAGTCATCGAGCGCATCACCGTAGCGTAACCGAACATCTCCGAAAGCGGGACTTGGGCATTGATGACTTTGACCGCGACGGCGCCGACTCCCCTGTCTTCCATGCTGTTGATGATAGCGCGGCGGGAATTAAGGTCGCCGATAACATCACCCATGAATTGCTCCGGGGTGACGACTTCCACTTTCATAACCGGCTCGATGATCACCGGATTGGCGTGTTTGGCGCCTTCCTGCAGAGCGAGCGATCCGGCAATTTTAAAGGCGGCTTCGGAAGAATCAACTTCATGAAAAGAACCGTCATAAACAGTGGCTTTGACGTCAATCAGCGGGTATCCCGCCAAAATGCCGCGCTGCATCGCTTCACGGGCGCCTTTTTCAATCGGCTTGATATATTCTTTGGGAATGGTGCCTCCTTTGATTTCATCAACGAATTCAAATGTCTTACCCGGCTCGGACGGCTCGATGCGCAGCCAGCAATGGCCATATTGGCCGCGGCCGCCGGACTGCCTGATATATTTGCCTTCGGCCTCGGCTTTGCCTTTGATGGTCTCACGGAAAGCGACTTGCGGCGCGCCGATATTGGCTTCCACTTTGAACTCCCGCTTCATGCGATCAACGATAATATCCAAATGAAGCTCGCCCATGCCGGAAATAATGGTCTGCATCGTCTCTTCATCGGTGTGGACGCGGAAAGTCGGATCTTCTTCAGCGAGCTTGGACAAAGCCATGCCCATTCTCTCTTGATCACCTTTGGTCTTGGGCTCGATGGCGATATCAATAACCGGATCGGGAAAAACAATATTTTCCAAAATAATCGGGTGATCGGGATCGGACAGCGTGACGCCGGTAGTAACATCCTTGATGCCGACGATGGCGGCGATTTCTCCGCTATAGACCTCGTCGATCTCTTCGCGGGAGTTGGCGTGCATCCTTAAGATGCGGCCGACCCTTTCTTTGGTGCCTTTGGAATTATTCAGGACAAAAGAACCGGATTTAAGCACGCCGCTATAGACGCGGAAAAAAACCAGCTTGCCGACGAAGGGATCAGTGGCGATTTTAAAAGCCAAACCGGCGAGCGGCGCGTCATCACGCACTTGCAGCTGGATTTCTTTGGTCTCATCATCAGGATCACGGCCAATGGGAGCAACGACGTCAAGCGGCGACGGTAAATATTCGTCAACGGCGTTTAACAAAAATTGCACGCCTTTATTTTTCAAGGCCGAGCCGCAAAGAATCGGCACGATTCTGTTGGCAATAACCGCTTTACGCAAGGTCTTTTTCAGATCAGCCAGCGGAATTTCTTCTCCGGCCAGATATTTATTCATTAGCGCTTCATCATTTTCCACTATAGCTTCAATTAATTTGCCGCGGAATTCTTTGGCGCGCTCCACTTCATCGGCCGGAATCTCGGCGTCTTCCCATTTGGTGCCGAGTTCATCAAGGTAAATGCGGGCTCTCATTTCAAACAGGTCAATAATGCCGGTAAAGGTCTCCGCCGCGCCGACGGGCAGCTGGATCGGATGAGCGTTGGGAGTCAAGCGGTCATAAATGGATTTGAGGTCATTGTAAAAATTAGCGCCCATGCGGTCCATCTTATTGACGAAGCCGATTTTCGGCACATGATATTTTTCACTCTGACGCCAGACGGTCTCGGACTGCGGCTCCACGCCGGCCACGCCGTCAAAGACGATGACGCCGCCGTCAAGCACGCGAAGCGAGCGCTCTACCTCGGCTGTGAAGTCCACGTGTCCGGGAGTATCAATCAAATTAATTTGTATATCGCCGCCGCCCAGCCACTCGGCGTTGGGCCAAAAAGTGGTCGTGGCCGCCGAGGTAATGGTAATGCCCCTCTCCTGCTCCTGCTCCATCCAGTCCATCGTGGCCTCGCCTTCGTGGACTTCGCCGATTTTGTGCTTCTTGCCGGAATAAAACAAAACACGCTCAGAGACGGTAGTTTTGCCGGCGTCGATATGGGCGATGATTCCGATATTTCTGACCTTTTCCAGAGGTTGTTTGCGGGGCATATGAATTTAATTTTCAATTAATTAATTTTCAATTTTAGTCACCTCGAATCCACGAATATTCCACTAATACCACGAATTAATACGATTAAATTATTCGTATATTCGTGGAGGATTCGTGGATTCGTGGATTCGTGGTAGAGCGCTAGCGCGCGAAGTGCGCGAAAGCGCGATTGGCTTCCGCCATCTTATAGGTATCCTGTTTTTTCTTGATAGCGGCGCCTTCATTATTATAAGCGGCGATCAGTTCATCAGCCAATTTCTCGGCCATCCGCTTGCCTTTTTTGGCGCGAGCGGCGATAAGCAGCCAGCGGCAGCCCAGAGTATAGCCGCGCTCGGACCGGACCGGCATCGGCACTTGGTAGTTGGCGCCGCCGACGCGTTTACCCTTGATTTCCACGGTCGGAGAAACATTCCTGATGGCGGTTTCAAAAACATCAAGAGGATCATTCTTGGTTTTTTTGGAAATAATATCCAAGGCATCATAGAAAATCTCCCTGGCAGTGGATTTTTTGCCGCGCTCCATGATGTAATTGATAAACTTGGCGACATCCGCGCGGTTGAATTTGATGTCGGGAGCAATTTTTCTTTTAGTTGCTGGTTTGCCTCTCATAGGATATTAGTTAAATGGTTTAAGAATTATTTTGCGGCTTTCTTGTCCTTCTTCATGCCGTACTTGCTGCGGCCCTTCTTGCGGTTGGCAACGCCGGCGCTGTCGTAGACGCCGCGGACAATGTGATAGCGGACGCCCGGCAGATCTTTGACTCTGCCGCCGCGCACCATGACGATGGAGTGCTCTTGCAAATTATGGCCGACGCCCGGAATATAAGCAGTCACCTCTTGGCCGTTGGACAAGCGGACGCGGGCGATTTTGCGCAACGCGGAGTTTGGTTTCTTCGGGGTGGTGGTTCGAACCTGGGTGCAGACGCCACGCTTAAAAGAATTACCCTTATGCATGGTTCTTTTCTTGCGGTGCAAGCTGTCCAGGGTAATCTGCATGTCGGGCGTCTTGGATTTGGCCTTTTTGGAGACCCGGCCTTTCTTTAATAACTGATTAATTGTTGGCATAATTTAGCTAAATTTAAATAATAATATGTGATGATTATATTTCTAGTTTAAAAAAATCCCTCTAAGGGAGAGATTTTAGCCACTAAAACCTCTAAAAACCTCTATTTGACATTAAATATTTTAAAGAATTTATCACCGAAAGTCAAGAATCTTTTACCTGATTAGAGAAATCTTGCCAGAAAGTTAAAAACCCAGCTGAAGGCGGTGGAAAATATGCCAAGATTAAAAACACTGTCCATTATTATGACAATTATCAAAATCCAGGGACCATTTCTTGCCAATTTTTCTCTAAAACTAGCAAATCTATCAGGCAGAATACTAAATAATATATGAGAACCGTCCAGTGGCGGTATGGGGATAAGATTGAAGAGCATTAAGACAACATTGATTAAAATGAGCATAAACAGAAAATTCACCAGTAGATTGCCAGGGCCGAGCATTGGGGACAATAGCTTAAATAGAGCAAAAGCAATGATCATGCCGACCAGATTGGCGGCCGGTCCGGCCAAAGCGACCAGTCCCTCCCCCAGCCGGCGGCGGCGGAAATTAAAAGGATTGACCGGCACCGGCTTGGCCCAACCAAAGCCGGCGATGAGCAACAATAAGAATCCGACAACATCAATATGAACGAGCGGGTTGAGAGTCAGGCGGCCGGCGGCTTTGGCGGTGTCGTCGCCAAACAAATGTGCCACCCAACCGTGGGCAAATTCATGGATAGTCAAAGTGACCACGATCGCGAAAATCCAGGCGATAAAAAATAACGGTTCGGAAAAAAGCCAATTGAGAGGCATTTTTTTGAATTAAGAATTATGAATTATGAATTAAGAAAATGATAACAAGTGCATTAACTATAACACAAAAACTCAGGGAAATCCAGTTAAATAACATCCTGATTTAATTGACATCAGTAAAATTTCATGCTATTATCATTTAAGCAATAAACTTAACTGAGTTACTGAATTTTTTCATAATTCTTAATTCCTAATTCTTAATTAAATTTATTTATGGCCAGAGTATGTGAAATGTGCGGCCGCGGGACGATGACCGGATTCAATGTCAGCCACTCCAAAGTCAGAACCAAGCGGACGCTCAAAATAAACTTACAATCCAAAAAGATTGACGGCAAAAAGACCAAGATCTGCACCAGCTGCATTAAGACCAAGTCAAAGAAAACCAAATAAACGCCCTCTCGGGCGTTTTTTAAATAGGAAATTATTTTTTTTCTAGCAATTCAAACAATTTTTCTTTCAACTGCGCCGGATAAATCAATAATCCGCCGAGAGCGGAAGCCGGCAGCCACTCATGGATATATTGGTTATCGGCATTTTGCCTTTCCAGCTCCGGCCCGATCAGTCTTATTTCGCCGCTAAAATTTTCGACGGAAAAAATAAAAACGCGTCCAACTTCGCCGTGAACGTCATCAATAATATTCCACAGTAACGGTCCCAGTCCAATATCCAAATTCGTTTCTTCTTTGACTTCCCGGACGGCCGCCTGTTCCGGCGTCTCCCCAGCTTCTATGGCGCCGCCGGGCAAAACATAATATTCTTCACCATTCTTGATGCGATGAATGAATAAAATTTTGCCGTCTTTTATAATCAATGCCCTGGCGCCTTGGATCATAAAATCATTTCTTTTTCTTCACTGTCTTCTTCTCCGCTGGCTTAGCTTTTTCAACCGCTTTCTTTTCTTTTTTTAATTTAATTTCTTCTTTGGCAACTTTCACTTCGATAGGAGCCGCGATTATTTTCTTTTCTTCCGCCGGCTTGGCAGCCGCCGGCAACAGTGCCGCTATCAGCTTATCCAGCTTGGCATTGATGCTCGCCAATTGATCACCGGAGGAATCGGCGTGCCGGGATTTGCCCGCGTCGCCATGGCCAAAACAATCATTGCAATAAATCGGTTTTTCGCCGGTCGGACGGAACGGCACTTCGCATTTCTTGCCGCACTTGTCACAGACCGCCTGAAACTTGGGCCGATCGCCAAAATTTGGCCGGTCAAAACTGGGCCTGCCAAAACTCTTGCCACTCGATCGACTGGAATTAGTATCACTATGTTTTCCAAAGCAGGTGCTGCAATAAACAGGCCTGTCGCCAGTCGGGCGGAAAGGCACTTCGCATTTCTTGCCGCAATCATCGCAAACCGCTTGATGCATAACAGTAGGCCTGCGGGAATCTCGATCTCCTCTAGCGCCGCTGGATCTGTCGTCTCGGTGAAAATTTTTCATAGATTATTTTATTAGTTGATGGATTATAATAGCTTTAATTTTCCATTCATTATCTTACACTAAATCCGATATTAAATCTATTGCCCCGGGCAGGGCGCGAATTCGCAGTTCGGTCCCGTTCGTCCCACAGCCGAGCCGTCGGGGCAGAGCTTGGCTTCGGCAGTGCAGGCAACTGGCGCCGATCCGGCAGAACTAAAATTCATGGTGTTGACTATATTATCGATCAAGCCGTCCAGATCATAGGTGCGTTGCTCCTGCTCGCAGACAGTCTGCTGCGGATCGTCATAATTGGCGCAGCGCGGTTCCCGGATAGTAAAGCTGAGCGCGATGATCTTGCCGGCGCGGACAGTAAAATAAGTATAGTCAGTATAGTAGGTGCCGGCGGCACCCTCGGCCCGAGATTTGACGCAATAGGCATTATTCTGGATGACCTTCTCAATTACATTGGGCACATTGGGATCCCTATTGGCCGGAGAAGTCGTAGCACAGGACAAAAGCTTGCCGGCCGCGACCGCCACTTTGGGCGGCCAAGATTGGACGTGGATATAGGTTGTCGGCAAAACGTCCGGATATCTGAAAATTATTCCCTGTTGAGCGTCGGTAAATGTTTGCCAGCCGGCTGGCACCGTGCCGGTAACCGGCTGATTGGGCGGTTCCGTGGAAGTCGGAGTTGAATTGACATTAATGTTTATCGGCTGGCCGCAGCCGGCGAGCACTAATCCGGCTGAAAATAGCAGGCAAGCAATGATTAGGATCTTTTTCATATTTTTTATTATTTTTGGGAATGAATTTATTTAGCTATGAAATTCATAATCAATTTAATGATCACGTCTTTTTCCTGCGGGTCGCTTTGGGCCACCAGCAGGGTCAAGGCGACCAGCGCGTTGTCGTTGATCTTTTTCTCGCCATTTTTCTTCAGCAGATAATTGGTGCGAGACAAAAAATAAATGAAGAGATAAGCGCCGATGCGCTTATTGCCGTCCACGAACGGATGGTCTTTGACGACAAAATACAGCAAGTGCGCCGCCCGATGCTCGATGGAGGGATAAAGCGGCTTGCGAGCGTAAGTCTGATAAAGCGCGCCGATTATCGCTTGCAATCCATCCTGGCGCTGCCGGCCGTAGAGATCGGGATCTCCGAGTTTTTTCGCCAGTTGCTGTTTCATGCTGTCAATCGCCGCCACTGCCTCATCATGAGTCAATACGTATTTTGTCCGAGAAATACTTTTAGGCGCGCTGATCTGATGATTGTCGTACTGCGTGAGCAAAACCCAAACTTTAGCGTAATCGGCTATTAAACGTTTAATGGTTGTGTTTTCCCCCTCCATACTTATTTATTTTAATTATTAATAATATCCATATTATACCAAAAACCGCGTCTAAAAGCGATGCAAAATCCGAATCATCCATGCGTCCTGTGAGGAACTCAAAAGAAACCGACCGAGCCGGCAAAAGATCATGAGGACTTTTCCCTATTTTTTAATTATTTTTAGGAATGAATTTTATCGACAATGAATTGACGCAATGGCGCGTATCTTTCGGCGTTAATTTCTCACCGACAAAAACATGGCCCAGATGCGCGCCGCAGTTGGCGCAGACGATTTCAACTCGGCGTCCGTCGGCATCGGGAATCCGTTTGACCGCTCCGGGAAATTCAGCGTCAAAGCTCGGCCAGCCGCAGCCGGATTTGAATTTGGCCGCGCCGTCATAAAGCGGATTATCGCAGCGGCGGCAGACATAAATACCGGCATCATAAAAATCATCAAACTCGCCGGAAAATGGCGCCTCGGTGGCTTTGCCGACAATGACACTCTCCTCTTCCGGCGTCAGCTGGTTGTATTTGGCCGGGTCGTTAGTCATTTCTTTCTTCTGTTTAAATAAGTTATGGTAAGCTGCAAAACCGTGGCAAACGACACCCAGATAAGATACGGGATCTGCGCATAAGCGATCCAATGGTAAAACGGCCAGATGGCGATGATGCTCCAGATGATCGTTGCCAGTATCAATAAAATATCGATGCTGGCCCAGAAATTATTCTGCCAGCGGAATTGGATGGGAGAAAAAGCAAAATTAAAAATCAGATTAAGAATAAAGGGCAGCGCAATAATTATGGCGATCTGGCCCAGGGCCGCCTGCCAGAACACGGTGATGAAGGAGATGGCGATTATCACATAAAGAACCGACCAAGCCGGACCGAACAGCCACGCCGGCGGCGCGAAAGATGGTTTTTTGAGTTTGGCGTACCAGTCAGAGGTTGGCATACTTTTATTATTGATTAGTTTTTATCTCTTTGATCAGCTCCGGAAATTCCAATTGGCCGAAATGCCGCCGGTCTTCAAACACATTGAACCGGGCTTCCGGCAGACTTTGCTGATATTTTTCACGATGATACGGCGGTACGACCAAATCGTCATTACTAAAGAAAAAACTAATCCGGCCTATTTGATTTTTATATAGATTCAAACCGCTTGTCAGCTTAAAGGTGCCCAATGGCTCGCAACCGGCACCTTCATCGAAAGGCGGAGCGATTAAAAAAATCGCCTTAATCTTTTTTGACAATACATTTTCGGACAGATATTTCAACAAAAATAGCGCCCCAAGAGAATGACCGATGGAAATTACGTCATCCGCCAAAAACGGAATCATTCTCTCAAACCAAATTTTCCAATCGGCGTATTGCGCATTTTCTTTATTGGGCAGACGCGGAGACAGAACTTCATAATTCTCGCCTAACTCTTTTTGCAGATTGCTTTTCCAATCTAGCTTAGATTTGAAATAATCCAAGGTCACCTCTTTGGTCAATAAAGAATTTACAAATTCATCATGGGAGTTAAAAGTCGTGCCGCCGTGGATTACTACGATTTGTTGCATATTTTTATGATTTTATTTTCCCACGCGCTCGACCATAAATCTAACGGCTTCATTCATCTTGATAGCTTCTAGTTTAATATCCGGATGGTCATTTTTAAAAACGCGAAAAATTTCATCGGCAAAGGCCTGACCGACCGTCGGCACTTGATTAAAATCAAAAATGATCGATTTGAATTTATCCAAGTCGGTCAGAATGCGACGCGCCTGGGAACGAGAAACATATACCGTCCCCATAGTATACAAACGCACCTGTATTTCGGTCTTATCAAAGGCATGATTCTCCGGGTCTGTTTCGTACTTTTGAAAAATATTTATAAGATGGCGATCGCTTTTCTTAGCAATGGAAAAAATCACCTTAGTCCCATTCTTACGCGGTTTTTGGTCTTCAAAAAATACATCCCTGATCACATTATCAATAATCAACCGCTGGCCGTAGCTTTCCAAAACAAAACGATCGGCGGATTTTGAAGTGAAAAATATGCCTTCGCCCGAATGCGCGCGCGGCGCGGTCGTTGTCTTTCCCTTTAACAAATCCTGCATTGCCTCGTATTCATTTTTTAAGTGGCGCTTGGCCATGATATTGCGAAAAACTCCAATACCGAAATCATTGACGATAAAATTAATACTTTTCCCGTTATCGATAATCTCCACTTCAATATTTTCCGACTTTGAATGGTCGATCGCGTTATTGAGCATTTCCGAAAAGGCATAATTGATTATGCTTTGGACGTTTTCCGGCGCCAGCTTATAAGCCGGAAAATTTATCAATAACTGATCAGATATTTCATGTTCTTTCAAATTATCATTCCGTAACCGCCGCGATACCTTATCCACGCCGATACTATCTTCAAATTGCGCTAAAGTATATCTGGCGCTTCTTGTCGATCCGATTTTTATTACCTCTCCAGCAGTTGCCATCCCTTTAAGCACGCGTCCGATATACTGCCGTGACACGCCAAATTCAGCCGCCAAATCTATTGCTTTGGCGATTTTATTCATTTTGATAAATTGCAATATTTTTTCCTTAATTTTCATATATTAGTATTATACAGCATCTTTAATTAATTGTCAACTAACTTTTTTAATTGTCAACTAAATTGTCAACTAAAGATTAATGTCATCTATCAAAAAACGTGAATATCAGTAAAAAGTCACTAAAATTCACGGTCTTTTCAGTTATTTAGCTTTACTCTTCACCGCCTCAATATAATTACAATAATCGCACTCGGCGGAGGCTTTGGGAATTTTGCTGAACTTGAGACATTTATGCGCGGCAATGATCGCGCCTTCCACCCACTTGTCACTCCCCTTATAAGGAATGATTTTGACATCAAATTCCAATTTGGCGTCAAAGGCAACTTTGTCGGTGATGCCATTACAATAAACGAAATATCCCGTGTCCGACACCTTAAAGCCGCTCTGGCGCATCAGCCACTGGTAAATTTCCATCTGGCGCTTGTAGCCTATTTGCCAATCGGCGTCCAGGTTCACTTCGCTGGTCTTGCTGGTGGATTTGTAATCCACGACATAAATCTTCCTCGCTTTGCCGGAAGCGTCGGTCCAGAGATCATCGACCGCGCCGGTAATTAGCAGATTGGTCGGCTCGTGCAGATATTGCACGCCTTTGAAATTTTCCCGCCAGACATCCATCATCTCATGCTGCAGCGGCACGAGATCCAGGCCGTAATGCCGCATCAGCGGATGAGCGGTGTTTTTGGCGCGATGGATATCGAATTCTTTTTTGAGCAAAGTATCGACGGCAGTATTGAGATTAAACGGAAAACCTTTCGGCCGGCCGACGCCCAGGCGGTTGTCTAAGTAAAAACAGCGCGGACAATTCAAAAACAAATCCAGCTTGGAGCGGGAGAGTTTGAAGAAGTCTTTAGATTTTGGGTCGAATAAATTTCTTTGGCGCTGGGCGGAGTAGAATTGGGACATAAAGTAAGCTACTATTTATCATAAATTTTCATAATAATCGACCTCTTCTTTTAAAATTGGTCCAAGATCATTAAGAATATCCCGCGCCGATGTTTGACTCATCAGCGCCAACTCATTGGTATAGCCGGAGCCAAGGGATTTGTAGACGTCTCTGGCGGGAGAGATTATCTTTTTGATTTGAGTTTGTTGCATAAAACAAAATTATTTTATTTATTTTTATCCTCTTGATCAATTTTCCATATAAAACCAATTTTGCTCATTTCGTAATTAACCGAATATGAATAATCCTTATTATCTACATCATTAAATCTAGTTAACTCAATTTGTAAAAATGCACGATCGCTGCCAAATTTGTGCGATATGTTCTGAATTTTAAAATTTCTAATAGGTTCGATGCTATCATGATTTTTTTCTTTTTCACATGTATTTTTCCAAGCATCATTATCGCGATTAAAATATGTTGAAAAAGCAGCGCAATCACCAGATATTCTATATTGAAAAGCACTATTAAAATCCCTTCCAATAAAAAATTTACTATTAATTCCAACATCGAACAGAAATAACATAATAAAAACCGAAGCAATAATTAGAACAACTACAAAAACAATAATTAACTTTTTAAATTTTTTCATAATATTTTAAATTAATGTGGATGATTACGACGAAATTTTATAAAATTATTTATTAATGAAGCTATTGATGCGCTCATCACTATAATAGTAGCAAGAATCTGTTTTTGATACTTAATTAATGTCTCATTATTTCTACTGTTTTCTTTCAATTTTTTTCCTTCCATAATATGCATTGATTCTTCTGCGGCAGCATCAGAAAAATAAAACCTTGTTAACTCTATTGTTTCTCCAAGGGAATAATATGCTTTCTCATTGCGACCTTCTTTCACATCACTAAAAAATCTACTCTTGTAACCACTTAATAATATTTTTCCAGAATGATCATAGTGAAAAGCTATATTACTTCTTATCTGGACTATCGATTTTAAAAGTTCGGAAGCATTAAAAAACTTACCGTTAGCACCTTCAATCATTTGCTCCCAAAGATTCTGATCGGACTTTCCTAATCTTTTAAAAATAGCGTTAAATTCGGGAGTGACAAAAATGTCATTATTCTTTTTTAAAAAGACAAAAAATTCACTTATTATGCTAGCAATTAATTTCTGTGTTTGTATCATGATTCCTCCATAGTCGCCAGCATGAGCAGTTACTTCATCGTCTGTTGGCTGTTCGTAACTTTCAGTGAGAATCTTTTCTAATATAATAGCACCCTTTAAATCATTAAAAATAACTCCCAAGGCAAGAAAAAAACTACCCAATTTATCATTATTTTCTTTATTGATTAATAAACAAGGATCTATCCACCTTAGTTCACTTTCAAATCTCTTCTTCATAATTCTATTTCTACTATTAAACCTTATCTATAGCAAACCGCAATACTCGGAATAATTTTCTTTAACGCAGAGCTTCCACCTCACTGTTTCATTGCCATCGCCCAAATCCGTCTTATGATAGACCAAAAGCACATTGACGGTCATAATATCTTTATGTAACGCGATAATACAGCGGTTGCCGGATGCTTTTCTGGATTCCTTGGTGCCGGCCACGCGAAATTCCGTCTTGGCGATTATAATTGAGCCGGCATCAACGATAATCTCGGCGATTGACGTCCCAAATAGAGAATCGCAGCGCCTGAATTCTTCAACAACGGCGCTCCAGGTGATTTCCCAAGCGCCTTTATATTTTTTAGAAAAATTTTTCAAATAATGCCTCTCGGCATAAGGGCCGACCGTTACTGAGTATTTAGTAGACATTCTCCGGATCCTCCTGAGTTATGAGTTCGTAGGGAATGATCTCATCCGGCTCACAAAGCTTATATGGCAACTGATTATGGGTAAAATCGACTATTTCGCTTGTTTTACGATTCCTCCATTTTTTGGCGATATTGCCTATCAGCGCATCTTCTTCCTTGGATAAAACGTTTAATTTCTGTTTTACCGATCCGCGATTTTCGGAAATCAAAATCGTGTCGCCTTTCCTATTAATAGTAATTTTGCCTGCTTCATCTAATTCATCGATAGCCCGAAAATACATATCCGGCACGGGGCCAAAGTGATTCCGGCGGTATTGCATGCCGCTCATACTTTGTAAATGTTTATAAAACCAGGAAAAGTCAGCTAGATACAAAAGCTTGGCTAATTTTGTCTTGGGAATTTTCCCGTCTTCAGCCGCGGCTTGGCGTAAACATGATAAAACCATATCTTTATACTTTTCATAATTCGGCATGATTCCGCTTTCCATCTCTTCCAAAGAAATGCCGAAAATATCGGCGATTTTTGCCGCTTCAGCTAGACTAAGTTCCCGCTTACCCTGTTCAAAAGCAATGTATGATGTGCGGGAAATACCTATTTTGTCAGCAATGTCCGATTGAGATAAGCCCTTTTCTAATCGCAGAGCTTTAATTGATTTGTAGTATTCTCTGATCATATTGTTTAGTATAATTAATTTATGTCAATAAGTCAAACATCAGATGTCATACTTTTAAACACTAAACCAATATTTTCATTTTTTACTAGCTAAATAAGCTATTATTATCTTAATTTATACCTTAATTCTACCACTTTCTCTCCTCTTGAGTCAATTTACTTTTTACTTCCCCTATTCATTGCAAATCTCCCCCAAATCTGCTATACTAATCCTTATCTAGGCCAAAATCTTGGCCTAATTAATTTTCTAAAACATCACCCGCCATGGCCGAAGAAGTGATACTAAGATTCGACGAAGTCTCCTTTGAATACGCCTACAAAAAGCCCATCCTCGATGAGGCCAGCTTTTGCGTGCGGCGGAAAGCCAAAATCACCCTGATGGGCCAAAACGGC
>CAIOLF010000053.1 GCA_903859075.1 Candidatus Buchananbacteria bacterium | reverse complement strand
TAAAGTTAAATTATTGCCAGGAATCAATGCCTCTTCCACCCACCGATCGATTTTTGGCGCCAACTTCGGCTATTACGAGTGGGCTTTTAAGACCAACGGCCAACTAGACTTGGATCCGCCGGAAATTATCAGCTCCAACAGCGACATGCTCGGCGTCTATCCGATGCCGGACAACATGATCGATACCTATGAAGGATATCAGCCGGCTTCCAAAGGATTGGTTACAGCCAGTTTTACCGGCACCGGCATCCCTGCCACTAATTCGCCGACGCTGATTGAGAATAAGCCCTTCAACGTAAAAAATGCCGAGGCGGAATTGCGGCTCACTAATGGTGCGACGGTTCCCGGCGGATTTACAGCCACGATAAAAACCGATAACGGGTTTAATAGCGCTAGTGGCGGTGCTCTGATTATTACCATTGACGGCAGCGGTGCCAACGCATCCTTCAGCGGGGCGGCAGCTTTCAGCCTGGGCATTTCCAGTACTTCGCAGCCGATTACCAATAACACCATCAGCACTAATGTTGGTTTGACGATAGAGGGTAGCGGCCCCTTCGTTCCCGGCTCTGAATATACGGGCGATATTGCCGGTTCGCGTTTGGGCGATACTTTTGTGATAAATGCCGGCAACAACCTTATCTACCGGTTTGTTTTTGTTGCCGCTAACGATGCGCGGACTTCGATCACCATCACCGAGGCCGTGGGCGGCGGCCAACCGCAAAGTTTGACTTATAGTCCGATCAAGGTCGGCACAGATGCGGCCAGTAGGATTTTTAATTTTGCCAATGCCATTAATTCCAGCCTGGCCTATAATTATCTGGAGGCCAGTACTACCGCCACGGGCGTAGATTTGATCGCTAAAGTGGCGGGCAGCAGCAATATTAACGTCAGTAAAAATTCCAGTGTTATTGATTTCACTCCGCCGGCAGGATCAGCCAGCTATGAAGAGGCTAATTTAGTCGGTACGGCGGCGCAGAGCGGCCGTCAAAAGCATGGCAATCAGGACGCCTATAACAATACTATTTTCCAAATTAATTTTAATGAAGCGATTAACCCCGCTTTTATCGACCATCTGCTTGTCCAACAGAAAATAAACGGAATCTGGCAGACGGTTTCCGGGGACGAAGTGGCTCTTACCAACCTGTACCAGACGATAGAAATCAGGGGAACCGAGGAATGCGGCGTCAATAGTTGCGGCGACAAGATGTATTGCTGGCTGGACACTATTGCTTATCCGGCTAGCGCTCCCACCTCATCGGAATTCAGGGTGGAGGTACCGGCCGCGCCGTTAAAATATTGTACGGGAGTAAATGATCCCTGGTGTTCCGGATCGTTTGGCGGAACTTGCTCAGCTAATAGCCGGTGTTCTATGAGCGCGGGCGGCGCCACGGTTTATTTCCCTCAGGCGGATATTACCAATCTTCCTGGCATTACCGGTCTGATTGATATGTCCGGCAATTCTTTCAATGGCAGTTTCAATACTACCACGCTAGCAACCGGCAAAGTAGTCGGCATTGCCGAAGGCCAATCTACTACCACGAGCCCTACTCCTTATGGCTATTCCGGCCATATCGCTCTGGAACAGGATACCAGCACTTATCCGGAAGTCACGGCTACCAAAGGCGATAATTTTGCCTGGAGTTTTTATGTTTCCAACGAAATTGACAATTATTCTCCTCTGCTCAAAACCATTGATCCGACCGGCGATCAGAATTACGGCTACTCCAGCAATGAAGATTTCGGCCGCCCGGTTTGGCTGGCTTTTGATCGCATAATGTCCTATATGAGCTTAAAACCCGGCTGGGGTTATGACAGCGTTAAGAACAGCAAGGCTTGGCATAACCGTTTTCTGGCTCTCACCACGATGACCAAGGGCGCCAACCCCGTCGGCTTCTGGGTAAGGAGCAATAATATTGACGAGGACGGAGATCGGATAGCTGATTATAGTTTAAGCGGAATCGAGCATAACCGTTTTGACCGCTCTGTTCGCTACGCGCCGCTCGCCGGCTCGGGCGTCATGTCTATAACGCAAAACTGCTTCTTGCCATCAAGAGGCCCGGCTAATGCCGGCAGTTTGAAGTGCGAATATGTCAGCGGCAGTCCCAATGCTAATTGCGTTGCTACTGATCTGCCCAATCCCGCTTCTTACGCCAAATTGAACTGCCTGGAAATAGATGGCGCCCATGTCTGCGCTGCCGGACAAGACTGCCGGCCGCTTTATGATAATCCGCCCGCTACTTCCAGTGGCAGCTGGGTGATTACCTCAGACCATCCTTATGTTAGCGGTTCTACCAGCACTGGCTGCTGTTTGGGAACATGCCACTAAGGCCATTTTGCCAAGTCAATTATTACAATATTATATAATTTTTTCTGATGTCTTTTGGAAGGTTTATAAAAGATAAAAAGAAATGCGGACTGGCTCTTATTGTGTCGGCTTTGGTTGTAGTTGGCCTGTTTTTTGCCATTCAGCCGCTGCTGGCGCAGAGTAATTTTGCTATTTTCCGTTCCACCGCCGGCGGCGGCAGCGTCGACTTAGTCACCCTCATCGGCCGTATCGTCCAGGTTATCTTAGGGTTGCTCGGCGTCGTGGCGGTCGTGCTTTTGATTTATGCCGGTTTTATCTGGATGACCGCCGCCGGCAATCCGCAGAGAGTGGAAAAAGCCAAAAAGATTATCATCGCCACGATCATCGGCCTGGTTATTATCTTCGCTTCCTTTGCCATTGTTTCCTTCCTGATCTCTTGGCTGGGCGGCGCCGCCGGCGGGCCGGGAGCTCCCTGCGATATTGAAGGATCAAACGAGTCTTGTCTTACTTCGGATGGTTGCCTGGGCAATCGCTATTGTACTAATGGCCACTGGGGATCCTGCCATAAGTTTGATTCCAGCTGCCCTTATGATCCTTATTTTGGCCCGCAATTTTCTTATGTCAGCGGCTTCAGCGATCCTAATTTTGAAAATTGGACCCGCTTCCGCAATTTATCCCGCAATTTTTCCGGCACGGTTCAGCTGCCGACCAGCACTTCCCTGATAGTCTATGGCTATGCCCACGACCAGGACAAGCCTATTGATAAATTGGAATTAAACCCAGCGAGTCAACCGGCACTGTTATTTTTAAATAGTACCTCATCCCTGAAGACCATTAATGGCAAGTTTTATAATGTGGTGTCCGAGGCGGATGTCAATTGGAATACCGGCGCCTATACCGGAGAAGCTACCACTTCAATCTTCATTACCGCTTTCAATAATGCCAGCGAGCAATTTAATTCAGCTGCTTTGGCGGTTAAATTTTGGCCGGCTCATTGTTTCAATAATTCTTTTGATGAAGGAACGGAGTTGGATACTGATTGCGGTTTGGAATGTCCCAATTGCGACGGGCAGTCTTGCTATCGCCCGGAAAATCCCGTTTGCAATAATGATAATTGCGCTAGCGGTCTCTGCGTCAGCGGCTGCGTCTGCGCCACTAATCCGAAAATTGATTATATTTCCCCGGCTACCAAGGGAGCTGACGGCATCACTGATTTTGATCATCCGACTACGACGGAAGATGATCTGGCCAATGGCGCTACCAGCAGCTTGGTTACCATTTTGGGGCGGCATTTTGGCGTTGCTCCCGGCTGGGTGAGTTTCCGAGATTCTAGCGGTAATGAATACACGGCACAGCTTTATCTGGGCCCCAACTGCACCGGCACTTGGTCCAATAATCAGATTATTGTCAGAGTGCCCGATGGCCTGGCTCTCGACACTTATAATGTTGAGGTGGTAAATACCAGTACCAATCTCACCAGCAACCAAAAACCGTTTGAAGTTAATAATATTGAGAGGCCCGGTATTTGTATAATGAATCCCGTCAAGGGCGTCTATCCGTCATCCACGGATATTTATGGCACTAAATTCCCGTTAGTTCCGCCCCAGGATGTTTTATGGGAAGTTTATAATCGTTATTTTCAGGTAGTGGGTGGCGGGCATGTTGTCAGCAGTTCGGTGGTACGCCAAGATGTTACCAGCACTCTTACCGCCAGCTGGACTGAATTTTCCGTAACCGACACCCCGCCGGAAAACAAGCGCGGCCGCGCCGGCGTGCGCGTTTATAACGGCGCGGAATACAGCAATTATTCTCTGTTCATGATTTCTGCCGGCAGCGAAGGCGAGCCCTGCGGTTATAGCTCAATGGCCTGCGATGAGGAT
>CAIOLF010000052.1 GCA_903859075.1 Candidatus Buchananbacteria bacterium | reverse complement strand
TAAACTATATACTTCCGTCGCTTGCAGTGCCACTGTCTTAAGCACAGCACCACTTTTAGGCAATGACAATATTTGGCTGGGCACGCTCATTACGGCATCATCAATCAGCGGCGTTTCGCCGTCGCTCTTCCGCAACTACGCTTCCGATGCTGATGCGGCGCGGTTATTCGCTGAATATATTTTGCAGAAGGGATTTAAAAAAGTCGCCATCATTTACGAGGAAACGGATTACGCCAAAGGGCTCAAACTCGGCGTGGAAGAAGGACTGAAAGGAAAGCCGGTGAAGATCGCCAGCGAGAGCTACACTTCAGACAGCGCCGATATGCGTTCCCAACTAACCAAACTGAAGGCAACGAATCCGGAAGTTCTATTTATAAGTCCGCAGACAGAAACCGCCGGCGATAAAATTCTCAAACAGATGAAAGAAATCAGTTTTAAACCGAAGAATTTGATTGTCAATGAAAACATCTACCGTTCGGTTAATCTCAATAAGAATTATCCTGATTTATTGACCGGCGCGATCACTGTCGATTATGTCACGGCGGATAATGCCAAGCGTCAGCATGTTTTGGATGCTTATAAAGCCAAGTATGGCGCCGATTGCCCACAGATCAATGTCTGTCTGAATGTTTATGATAATATTTATATGTTAGCCGAAGCGGCAGGTCAAAATAATTTAGACATTGCTAAAACCAGGGATTATTTAAAAAATATAAAATACTCCGGCGCCGGCGGTGATGTCAGTTTCAATGATAAAAATGACCGCAGCAATGCTCATTTTACTTTGTTTGAAATCAAAGATGGCAAGGGCGTCGAATTGGAAACGAAATAATTTAAATAAAAATTATGTCAAAAAGGTTATTTCTTGGTTTGGCAGTAGCCGGCTTGGCCGTTGTTTTATCTGGCTGCGGTATTCAGAATACCGCCAGTCAACAGCAGGCGGCTAAAGAGCCGATAAAAATCGGCAGCATTTTGATTCTGACCGGAGATGGATCGTCTTGGGGCAATGCCTCAAAAAACGGCATCGACATGGCCCTAGAAAAAATAAATTCTGATGGCGGGATTAACGGCCGAATACTGCAGGTATCACATCAAGACACGCCATCGTCAGATGCCAAGACAGCAGTCTCTGATTTGCAAGCTCTCCTCGCGCAAGGAATAAATATTATTATCGGACCGAATTGGAGCAATAGCGGTTTGCCATTGATTGATTTGGCCGAGCAGAATAAAGTTCTGATGATTTCTCCTTCGCTCGGCAAAAAAGAATTCAATGAAGGCAGTCCGTATTTATTTAATACTTGGCCGCATGATTTCGTCCTCTCCGCCAAGCTGGCCGATTATGCTTATGGCAAGGGACAGAGGAAAGTGGCTATTATCGGCGCCAAGGATGTCTGGGTACAAGAGCAGACGGATGCTTTTAAGAAGCGCTTTGAGGAACTCGGCGGAAAAGTAGTTATTATGGTAGAATCTAATCCGACTGATACTAATTTATTAGCGGATGCCCTAAAGATCAAAAATGCCAAAGGCATTGACGCGATCATTTCCACTACTGATGGCGTCGGCGTCGGCGCGCAAGTCATGAAAAAGGTGAAAGAATTGGGAGTGAAATTGCCGCTATATTCGGTGACAATTGATGAGAATGTCCTGGCAGCGGCCAAGGGCTCTTATGAAGGAATGGAATTTTATACTTCACTGACTCCCACATCGGAATTTAAAAAGGCCTATGAAGACAAATACAAGACCAACATCGATATCGGTGCTGACTCGGCTTATGACGCGGTGATGATGATTGCTCAAGCGATCAAGGCGACTAAGTCAACCGACACGACTGTATTGGCGCAGTATTTAGCCGGTATTAAAGAGTATGATGGTGTTTCCGGTAATCTGATTTCCGACGGCAAGAGGGGATTCACTAAAGAATTCATCTTGAGAAAAGTGGAAAATGGAAAGATAGTGGATTGGCAATAATAAGAAAATTAATGAATAATAAACTATGAAAAAAATTATTCTCGGTGTCGCGGCTTTGACCCTGGTCGTAACTTTAACCGGTTGCGGCTTGCAGAATACTAACCAACAGCAAGCCACTAAAGAACCGATAAAAATCGGCTGGATCGGACCGCTGACTGGGCAAAGCGCGGTTTTAGGAATGGATAGTGTGGTGGCCGCTCAGATAGCCGTCGATAAAATAAATAGCCAAGGAG
>CAIOLF010000051.1 GCA_903859075.1 Candidatus Buchananbacteria bacterium | reverse complement strand
CTATTCTGATCCATAGTTATATAATCAAATTCACCTTCCGGAACTGGCTTCTGATTAGTATAAATAGGAACGGTAAAACTGAAAGTGGCTCCTTTATCTACCCCTTCGCTGAAACAAGTGAGTTCACCATCATTACCTTCTATAATTTTCTTGGCAATATATAATCCTAAACCGGAACCGTCCGGATGAAGGTTGGTTGATTTCACACCCCTGGAGAATTTTTGAAATAATCTTTTTTTGTCTTCGTCTGAAATACCGGTACCTGTATCTTTAACATTAACTTTCAACAGATTATTGCCCTGCAATTCATAGCTGACGGTAACACTTCCTTCTCTGGTGTAATATACCGCATTATCAAGTAGATTGGAAATGACATGAACAATCTTCTTGGGATCACACCAGGCAAGAGGAATTTTGAATGTTGGCTTGATTACAGAGACTTTAATCTTTCTCTCTATGGCCAACTGCATTTTTTCTTTCTCTTTGATTAATTCGTTTACTGCCTGCTCAATATCGGTCTGAGCGGGATTCATTTTCATCTTATTGCCTTCAAGCTCATAGGCATCCCAGAAGTCCTGGACCGTATCATCCAAACGTTGTAATCCGCCGGAAGAATATTCAAAACCCTTATCCGCAGAGAAAGTGCCTTCCTTAACCATTGAATAGGCGCTTTTGATAATAGACAAGGGAGTATTCAATTGATGATTGACTACTCTTAAGAAATCTGACTTCATCTCCAGTAATTCTTGTAGATATTGACTCTTCTTGGTGATGTCTTCAGTTTGCTCTGTCACTTTTTGCTTGAGCGTTCCATTGAATTCTTGGATCTCCTTATACTGTTGAGCGTTGTTAATAGCAATGCTGGCTTGGTTGGCCAAAATATCTAACAACTCCAAATCTTCTTTGCTGTAAGCATCTCCCGATGTTTTCAGTCCCAAAACAATAATACCGATTAACTTCTTGTTGCTGATCAATGGCAGACACAATGAGGCCTCAATATGCTCCATGTGTTCATATAATCTCTCAAAACTTTCCTGCTCTTTCTTGCTTTTAGCATCCCTGGCCAAAAGAATCAATTCATCACTGACCAGAGGAAGTTTTGTTTTCTCTAAATACTTAGTTAAAAAATTATCCCGCACCAAGGAAATGCCGTTTTGTTCATTGAAACCAATCACTTTGGCAATTCGATACAAATCAGGCGATTGGCTCTTATCCAGCAATAAAACCCCGGCTCGATTAAGCTGCATGGTCTGCTTAATGGTATTTACAATCAGATCAGTTATCTTCTGCAAATCAATAGAATAGTTTAATTCCTTGATTAGCTTAGCCATTGTTTCCTGATAACTAGAAAGCGATGAAAAAAGATACTTATTGGCGACAAATAATAGCAACCTATAAACGCTAAGTAAAATTGCAACAAATACCGGGGCGATAATTAATCCTACCGCATAAGCAATCAAAGAATAGGACCCGCCGAAAAAATTGTCATAAAACCAAATCAAAAAATAGAAGAAACCATAGGCAATGAGAGAGATGCCAAAATAGACAGCAACATTCCTAACAATAATCCTGATATCCATTAAACGATAACGGATAATAGCATAAGAGGTGAAAGAAACCCATAAAACGGTAGAAAACTGCCCAAACCAATTGAATACGAAATAATTAAACCAGGGCAATAAAAGATTAGTCGCCATGGCCACAAATGAGGCCATGAAAGCACCTAGAAATATATAGCGTATCTGTGCTTTAATTACCCCAGTATACTTCTTATAATTTGTAATCAAATGAAAGAACGACCAATTAAAATAACCCACAATATAAGCAACATAAAAAAGATACAAACTTCCAAAAATAATCTTATTTTCCTGATGCGGTATTCTGTATGCATTTGCAATAATAGTATCTGAGAAAATAGTCAACAATATTAATGCTACTGCCGGTAAAGATATGAATATGGCTTGTTGAATTTTGAAACCTTCTTTTTGCTTGGGAAAAAGATAATTAAAAAATAAAAAGAACAGCGGTATTAAAACGGCTGTTACATACAAAAATCGGCACCAAATTAGAGTATAATTATTTGAGGCCCATCGATAACCCATCATAGCTATCGACCAAGATACAACACTAAAAACAACTAAGCTGAAAAAAATGTTTTCTTTCTTACCCTTGCTTTGGGAAAGGATTAAAATACCCCAAATGAGATTTATGATGGTTACTGCCAGTAATAAAATATTTTGGAAATCCATATCTAATATTATAGCACATTTTACAAAAATAAAGAAGGACCTATCACGAGGATAGGTCCTAGACGAGCTGGTTAAAGCTGCGGAACGGCGCCGGACAAAGCCCAACTGCTTTGGCCAAATCGGCAATTTCCGCAACTAGACCATAATCGAATTTTCCGATGGCATAATTGTCTTTCCAGCCATGCGCGGCGAGGATCAACACTTCACCCATACAGGTGAAGACATCATGCTTGCAAGGAAAATCCAGCGGGAAGTGGGTATGGACTCCTGGTGCGGATGCGACCACATCAAGAATCAAGACGTCTGGCCTGGCTTTCAATAGCGCCGGCGAGGTATTGCGCGGCTGACTGTCGTCGACAAGGATCGCTCCTTCCTTCAAGTGCTCCGGTTTGACGATAGCCGAAAGCGCGTTAGTCACCACGACAATGATGTCAGCCTCTTTGAGCGAGTTGAGGTCGGTTGAGATATCAACCTGGCAATGGGGATTGACTCCCAGTGTCAGTTGCCTCAAGGTTTCCTGATTCTGCGGGCGATCAATCATCAAGAGTCTGCCGATGCCGTTCTGAGCCAGCAGATTGGAACATGGATTGCCCATAAGTCCAGCTGCCCCTAAAACCGCTACGGTTTTTTCTTTCAGATTGATGCCTTTGCGCCTGGCGATTTCTTCAACTGTCTGAATAATCACCAGGGTGGTATAGGCATGACCGGTTGTAACTCCGATCTTCACCTTATCCACCAGATATTCCCCGCCTCTTGTCATCGATGCCGACAACGCTCCCAAGCCGATAGTCTTACAGCCGAGCTTTTCAGCCAACTGCACTGTCTGCAAAATCCGTTTCTGTGCCAGTTTGCGATCGGTATGCATCTGTTCTGCCGTAATGGGGCAGATCATTAGATAGCCAACCAATTCCCTACCATCCTCCAAAGACTTCAATCCTGTAATCCGTGAACCAATAACAGGCCACATATGCCTTATTGTCCAACGTACTAATTTAGGATTGAAATATTTTGAGAAGGTATACTTTCTTGATACGTCATCCAAATCGCGCGGATGAATCAAGAAGGCATAATCACCTTTCGTGATCAGCAATCGACCAAAAAATGATGGCAGGAGCAAAATTAACAAGTCGCGGACAGCAGCCAGCAGGACATTGAAGGTCCTCAAAACAATTCGTTTCTTTCTGGTTTGCATGTTATGTCTCCCAAGTGTAATGTGAAGGTACATTCCTCTTATTCAGTCTCCATTATAGCAGAAATCATCAATATATAATAATAGCACAATATTATAAATTTGTCCAGCCCGATAAGGTCAACCATTGACTTTTTATCTAAATTATAGTAATATTTAATGTTCAGATATTTCATGACCGAACCTTCAAATTAAGCCAAAAAACACAAGGAGAACTCTAGTGAAAACAATAGCAATAATGATGGCCATAACCATGTTGATTTCGCCTTTGGCTTCAGCCGGAGGTGTCAACAGGGTAAGCGCTAGCGTCGGACCCAGGGCTATGGCAATGTGCGGTGCACAAATTGCCGATCCCATCGATGCCTCGGCGTACTACTATAACCCCGCAGGGTTGACCCTCATCGAAAACACTGCTTTACAGTGCGGCATGGAGGGGATACTTGCGGGAGCCCGATATGAGAATGCGGGCTACTCCAAAAATTCAGAGAAAGAACTTCTGGCTATGCCCTTCGGCGGCTTTTCCACTCGTCTGACCGATCGCTTAAGTGGCGGTATCGGTTGGCATGTGGTCGGCGGTCTGGGAGGCAAATACAAAGGAGACTTTCCCTGGAAAGAAGGCATGCTCAATATGACGGAAATAGTTCCTGCCATCGCTTACCGATTTGATAAATTGTCGCTAGGACTGAATCTCAATGTCGGTTATGCGCAGTTTACCAATGTGGCACCAGTCCAACTTGTCGGAAGACCGGTTGAAGCGATTGGCATGGATGCTAACGCCACCGGCATAGGAGTAAGTGTTGGCGCAGGACTGCTTTATCGCTTTAATGACTCAGTGACTTTCGGCATCTCCGGCGTACTACCCAACAAGACACCGCTTAACGGTTCAACCAAGTTGTCACTTCTGGGATTACCGCTTCTTAAAACCAAAATGGAAACAGAGTTTACATTTCCGGGACGACTAGGAGTGGGACTCAAGATCAAAGCCAACCAGCGATTGACACTTCTATTGGATGGCACTTGGTACAACTATGAAGCGGACAAGAACATGACGGCCAAACTAGGCGGACTATTCACCTATCGCCAGGCGATGAATTGGCACAGCAACTTCAGTGCAAACATTGGGGCTGAGTATGCAGCAACGGACAAACTAATGTTGCGTGCAGGATTTTGCTGGCATACAGCGGCGATTCCCAAAGCGACGCAAAGTCCTATTGCCCCAGAAGTTCCTGGCCCGGGCGTTGGAGTTGGCTTCGGATACACGCCCAGCAAAAACTGGCGTTTGGATCTCGGCTATAACTACGGCTGGGGCGAACGCAAAGTTGACCATCATCATGGGTTTGTAGCACCGGGAGAGTACAAAGATAGTGCCAATCTTGTCTCACTCAGTGTTACCCGATTTTTTGGCAAGTGAAACGTAAAGGCACACCAACCCGAGGGCAGAGACCACCATATCTCTGCCCTCCTTTATTTTTAGAAATTATCTTTAACTATATTCTTGCGTTTGTTTTTTCTGCCTCTGAAATCCCTGCCGAGTTTCGCTGCTTTATTCTCAAGTGATCTGACAAGCAATCCTAGTGGTATGCCAATAATAGCGGCTAGCAAAACAGCAATGCTTCCATAGACTGCTATCGTCTTGGCAACTGCATGAGTGGCTGCGATTACTTGTGGGTCGGCTGCCATATTGTTGAGTTGTTAAGTTAATTATTATTTTAATTTTACCATTTTAAAATTACGCTAGCAAAAAATATATAACTTTTCTACGGACAATTTAATGCTTTCCTCCATCCTGCGGCCACTGCCTCGGCCTCAGTGCAAAACCATTTTTCACCAGCACTTTCATCAATTACTGTCTTATCATAACTGCCACAGCCAGGCAGATGGTAAATTTTTCCTCCTGAACTTATATTACCTTTAATATCGCAACCATTACTTCCTTGAGTTTGAGTGGTAGCCTGAGGAACAACGACAGTAGTGGTAGCAACCGCTTGAGTGCCATCGCAAGCAGACCAAAGACCTAGCTTAGCGACTTGTGCATCTTTCTGAGCTTGAAGTATCTGGGATTGGTATTTGATGTCCGGCGGATAGCTGTATGAGCTAGCATATCCTTGTTTAACTAATTCCAAATTTATAAAAGTATCCCCGACATAAACATATCTTAGCAGTCTTCCATACTTGTCTTTGTCGGAAATATCTTTAACCAATCTGACTTCCTTGCCTTCGACTAGTTCCTTATTCTTGTTGCTAGCTTCTTTGCCAAAACACTGCACCGACTTCCTGGGATCAACTGTCTCCGGAGTGTCCATGCCGATATACCTGACTCTTTCACCAGTACTAATTTCTATCGTATCGCCATCAACAACTTTAGTGACTTTGAAAAGCTGAGGAGTATCTGAAGTTTTGACAGGCTGATTGGCTGCTGGGGAAACTGTCGGACTAACCACACTTGCCTGAGCGGCTGTCTGATTAGAATTAGTAACCTCATTCAAGGGACTGCTTAGATTCGGATCAGAAGAAGAAACAACAGAGTCAATGGTAGAAGTAGAGGTATTAGGAGTAGTGGTAGAGGTTGAAGTGGTAATTGAAGCATTCTCCACTGACTTATCTGCTTTAATGTTTGTTTTCTCTACTGGAGGGGCAAAGGCGGCTATGAGGAAGAAGAATACTATTGTAGAAATGCTATAGTACAGGCCAACTTGCTTGCGACCTCTCTTTTGGCCCCACTTGATGACCCAAGACGGCTTGATGAGACCCACGACTAAAACTACCAGGGAAGCCAGGAATAGGAAGACAAATAATGTAGCCATAATATTATTGGTAATTTGTTATAATTCTGCCATTAATTATTGAAAATGGCAAACACCTAAAAGCCCCAGAAAGACAAGATTCCAGGGGCTTTTGGCATATCTTAAAACGCTTATTTGGTTAGGATATAGGAATTGGAAGGCAAGGTCATCACATAATTGGCATCGCACCAATCAGAAGAAGTCAAAGAGTGACTGTCACCAGAAGAGAGATCGGACCAGATGAAATTATCAATGTTGGGGTTATAGGCTGAAGTTGTGCCTAAAGTGCCGATAGATCCCTTAATCCGTGTAGAGATGAAGGCATTAGGAACTTCTGTACCATCCACCGTTGCTTTTAAAATGTAGCTATTAGAGACTCCCGCTGGTACATACTCCTCTTGTGGTAACTCTATGATAATATCGCCATTGGCTTGAAGAGTAATGTCAGTGTTGATTAAATTGTTGGCGCCATCATACAGACGAAGGTTGGAAAGATTAATACCATCCGAAACCTGAGAATTAAGAGTGATCTTCTTCCAACTGATAGGGCCTACAACATCGGAGGCAACACTAAATCTAATTAAATTATTGTCGCCATTAACTAAAATCCCTGATGACTGAAGAGTGGTGATATGGAGTACGCTCTTTCTGACTACTATCTGATTGCCAATGATAGGATTTGATGATTCATAACTAGGCACTGCATTACCGGTTGCCACTTCTTGAGCTGCAAAACCCGTAGGATCTAAATCAAAGCGGAATATTTCTCCGGAGATGAAATTGACTGGGGAGATGTCAGCAACTAATCTCAAGTTGGCAACGGTTCCATTGGGGATGACAAAATTAATGTCACTGAATTTAATCTGATTATCTTGATTCGTCCTGCCGGAGGCAATAACGGTATTATTCGAAACTAGGCGGATGTTTTCTATACTGGTTGCCTGGGTAGCCGATTTAAAAGCCAGGTTGTCTATTTTAAAACTCCCGTCCCTTGCCTGAAAAAAGACAGTGGCCAAGTTAACACCGCTTACGCCTGCAGGAATCAAACTATAATTAACAGAATTTTGAAAAGCGATTATCTTAGAATTAATGATTGAGACTGTCTGACCTATTGCCGGAGTGCCTGAGACATTAGCCATTACGCCATAACTCGTTCCCATAGCCATGACATCAGACTGGTTAGCGATTTGAGTTTGAATCGTTCCGGTGGCGTCAGTATTAATATCGGCATAAATTGAAATGGCTTTGCTTTGACCTTGAGATAATTTAAAAAGATTGAGAGAGTAAATGGTTGAGCTGGAAGATAATTGGGAAACAGTATCAAGAGTAGTGCCATCGATAACTAAACGGACATTTCTTACTTTGTCATAACCAAAGAGGAAGTTAAGATTTAAAGAACGAAGGATCAGGTCTTCATTGGCAGCACTAAAGACATATTCACCAATTCTAACATTAGTCATATTGGCGACAGCATTAATGTCTGAATATCCTGAATTCTTGCTTACAGTCAATTGGCCTATTTGAATAACCGGAGCAGTAGGTTCTTGATATCCCTTATACTGGCAATCTTTCTTGAGCCAGACGCCATAAGCCTTGGTTTCTTTGAGATCCTTAATCTTCTTGAAACTAAAAATATTCTTGAGTAGCCACCCTTGGGAAATCTTAACTGAAGAGTCATCGGGGTTGGTATAGGTGAAGTCAAAGAGAGCTATGACGCATTTATTGGTGTCTCCTAGGATACTGCTGGCGTTATCTTTACCAGAGTTAGGATCTGATTGCTTTAAGGCGTATTGAGGATTGGCAATACCGATAACATTAATGCCATCTTTCATCTGCCTGGAGAACTTGACTTCATCTGCTGAGACATTGCCTTTGTAATTCAAGGTTAAAGTCTGACTGGTCTTAGTTTTGTTCTTAACGAAGTAGCCAAAGAGTGGTTGGAACTCACTTTGATTAAGCTGGCTCATGCTCTTCCACTTGCCGGACTCGAGCAATTTAATATCAAAGTTCTTGTCTAGAGAAGAAAAACTGTGAGAGTTAACGAGGTTAGGAACGGAGATGACATTCCAGCCGGGGTTAAGAGTGATGACTTGAGGGATTGGAGCAGTATATGAAACCCCACCGCCACCGCCTCCTCCAACAGTCTGGGCACTAGCAACCACAACAGGCAAAGCCACGAAGATAAGCAGAGAGAACAATATGCAGGATGTTAATTTTTTCATAGAATTATATATTATTTAGATTAATTAGTTGGAATACCTTTGTAAACACTCTTTTCTAGCATTTTGCTTGCTCGATTCAAGAGTTTTAGCTGTTTCAGAAGGAAGATTACAATTGGGATTTTCGGGATTGTAGATTTGGCAATTTACTTTAGCGTAAAGATAATTTGTCGCTTTATTGCTCAGACAATTTTGATAGACGGTATCGCAATTAGATCTCCAAACAGAATTATATTGACTGTCAGCATCCTGATAGCACCGATCAAGATTTCTTTGCCTTGTATCCTCTTTCTGTTCGTTGATAATTAACTGACTTTGCTGTTTAACTGATTCGGCTTCCGCTTTTTGTTTTTCTACACTACTAATTAATATTCCAAGGGCAACAAAAAAAACAATGATAACACAGATGATTGCCAAGACGATTATTAATAACCGCTTGGTGTTATGATTACTGTTTGTTTCTGACATATTTTTAATAAATAATTAATTTTTTATACAAACACAAAACCCCACGCCAGCTAGCCTTTCGGCCCATGTCCGTTTCCAAACATGGCTCATGACAAGTTGCTAACCGTGGGGGTTAGTATTGTCATGAGTCTTTCAATCATGCCACCAGATAAATCCGATGGTTTAGATTGTGTATAGATTGTACTTTTTACTATACCAAAATAACAGAGATTTTGCAACAAGCAGGTGCCAAATTAAGCTCTTTTAGCTCTGGAATTGCTTGGAATGGATAAATACTTAATTTGGAAATAAAAATCGCTCCTGAAGGTCTCTGTGGCTCGGAAATATGGTTAAAATCCTAAGCTGGTGCGTAATTCCTCCTAACCCTTACTAAATCCAGGCAATGAGAGCAAAATACTCTTGGCGGTTTGGGTAAATGAGGATATTGGAGATATAGACGGTGTTTTAGAAATAACTGGTGGCAACTTGAACATCTCCAGACATTGGCATTTTCTTTGACTTGATAATTCTTCAAGTGATAGATAAGGCGATTATTATTGGACATAGATTAGAAATTAATTATAAAAGAAATTAAAAAGCCCTGATCCGTGCTATTGAACCAGGGCTTTGATTATTCTCTACGCTTGTTGGGTGTACCGGCAACTCGGATAATTGCTGCAACCCCAGAACTCTCCGCTTCGACCTTTCCTGAGTTTTAAATCACTACCGCACTTTGGACAGGTATCTGATTTGTCATTAAATAATTGGACGGAGCTACCGGAGTTGTCCTCAGTAGTATGAGGGGTGCCAGACAATTCACCGTTGAGTTGCGCTTTGAGTTCATTGTAGAGTTTGATGGCCTCATCGGAACTCTCTGTCCTCACATTAACCATGGTGCTTCTTTCAGTTACTTCTCCATTGGCATTTCTTCGAATGGTGTAATTAATCTGGATCGGATTATAGGTGTTTTCATTGATCGTCATATTTTTTGAAGATTATTAATATAATTTTCTTTTTGCTTTCGATTGAGGCAAAAAGGAGGCTCGGAGTCATTGACCGTGCCATAGAAAGAACCGAAGTAATAAATGGCGGTAATACCCTTCTCCAAAAACAGAGCTTCATTATTGATATCAACTATAGTGTATGGCTTGTCAGTGGCGTTTCGGATGAACAGGAAGTCTGAGAACCACCTAGAGATATAGCTGTACTGAGTGAAGGCGAGTTGGGAAGGAAGGGCTGAGCGGAACAAAGAAAAGTCAGAGTAACCGAAAAAATCCTGATTAAAGCCATTGACGGCATAATGGAAGGAATTAAAATCATTAACATTTCTTAGGGCTTCAGCGAAATAATAGCCATTACTAGAATTATCAAGGTACATATCGCCATTATATTCTTGAGTCCTGACTAGCCAATTGTCCGTGAGAAGGACGCCAATTCCTCTAGTCATATGATTCTTGCCCCCTCTCTAGCTGGAACTGCATGAATTTCTTCTCCTGTTTGGCAATGGTAGCAGAGAACTTCCTCTCCTCTGTAGTCAAAGTAGCGAAGATTATAGGTGGAAATCCGGCCCCCGCAATTTATACATTTAAGAATCGGGGCAGGAGTAGCTGACCAGTCTCCCGATCTTAATCTTCTTACTGTCTCGTCGGTCAGGATTTCAAGGTTATTACGCTGATATCGGTTCAGCCTGCCCTTGATCTTGAAGTTGAATTTGGACATAATTTTGTGGATTAATTTTCTTTATAATTATTGCGTTGGGCAAATACTCAACGCAGATGGTGTCTCCGATATTTAAGCCGGAAATACTCTCCAAGAAACGCTTATTAGATAGGCGGATCATGGGAGTTTTTAATTGATTATTGCCGGGCTTGTAGGAGACGAGATAATCCTTAGTCATAGATTTATCAATTTACTTTCTCACATTGAAGTGGAACAAAGAACAAATGGACTGTCCGAGGGATGCGTATTGTCGCTCCATTGGACTCTTCCTTTTCCACGAAGGTGATTGATTTTAGACTTCTCTGACCTTTGATTACTTTGTAGCCCCTTTTGAGAGCCTCCCGATAAGTCATTGTGTTACTTTCGGGCTTGTACTGCTCTGCGGCTTCTGGGCCAAATCTCTCGAGGATTTGCTGCCTCACCAGTTGCGCTGTCTTTTGACTTCCTGACCAGTTAGTAGCCAGGACTTCACCGATTGACTCCATATAATTTCCTTTCTTATCCAAAAAGAACGCCAAGAGTTACTGGCGAAGATTGAGGATAATTATTAATAAAAGATCCCAGGATAACTGGAATCAAATATTTAGTGGTAGGCTGGATAATCTTTAGCTTGGTTGGAGGGCATGGGGGAGTTGTTGAATCGATATGGGACCCAATGGCTAAGGATGTTAGGGTAACAGTATTAGCTGGCCGGCGGAAAGAAATTGAGGAGTGGGCGGAGAAGAGAAAGCTACAAGGGATTAAGGAAGGGTTAGTAAAAAATTTATGACTTATGATACGATTAGATTAAGATAGTAATTTAAATAGAAAACAATGCTTACTAAGGTAGAACAGTGCTGGAAATTAAATATCAGAGAATTTAGCGCCAATGACGGATTATCACACCTAGCCAAAGCTGAATGTGATGGCCAAGAAATGTCGGTGGCTTATTCTTTGAGTTACACCAATGATTTGAAGCTGGCCAATATCACCTTCCAATCTTATGACGAGGTTAAAAGTCAGATAATTGAAATAGAAAGCGTGGAGTTACCGCTGGGAGATAAGGAATACTTCAAATGTCAGTGTGGGAGGAGATGTTCGGTATTGTATTTGATTCCTGGCGGAGATAGGTTTGCGTGCAGGAATTGCCATAAGCTGGTGTATCAAGTGAAGGGGGTCAGCAAGAGCTTGATGGGGGGCGTGCTTTACAAGATGAATCGCTTGGCTTGTCTAATGGAAAAGCGTGAGAAAATTAGACGGGCGCTTTATGATGGCAGGCCGACCAAGCGGGTAGAATCATTCATTAAGTTGAGAGAGAAATGGGGTGTCTAAGTCAGAAAAAAATTATAATTGCAAATTTTTCTGAAAATATTAATCGATAAAATATCTCCCTAATTCCTTGAAAAAAGACCAATGAATATCGGGGCTATAGCTAATAATAGAAAATGGCACCAGAAGTTCATTGCGTTGGCTGACACGGATTTGTACTTATGATATAATGATCTCATATATGAAAATAGTAAGTGGCCACTAATCCACACTCGGATCATTTCCCCTCTCAAGTCTGCCCTTCAATGAGGCAACTGAGAACAAGGGAATCATCCAAAAAAAGATCTTCGGATCAAAACTTCTCTCGTTACTCAACCTTATCCTAGGTAACCGGGCGAGAATAAAATAACCGGTGGAAAGGATCCCCCCTGACGGTTGACGGCAGGCACAATTTTTTAAATTAAAACTGTACTTTGACAATTGAAAGCAAGAAGAAGAGATGATTTTTAATGCAAATCGCCACTTTTTTCTTGTACCTATCCTTAATAACTGTATTTACTATTGGACACCGTGCTACATAATGCTTATTAACTAGTATTATAGGACACCGGATATAAGAGTCTTAGAAGTGAAAAACAAGAATTAAACGATAAGATAATAAGAAAATAAGAAAGTTGTGCCTGCCAGAGACCCGAAGGGGGGTTAGGAGTATAGTTATCTTACAAGAGATTGTATGAATGGCTAATTTTACTCATAACTTCCTAATTATGCGCAGGAATCAAAAATCCTACTTCAATACGATGGTACGAGCCAATCGTAAGCAATTGGAGTGGATCAAACGAAACATGGACACTCGAACCATGGCCGGATTCTTGGACAAGCTGATTAATGTTCACAAGTCCAAGATGAAAAAGAATAAACAGAAAGTAACCAAGGAGGATGCATATGGGCTTTGAAGAAAAGTTCCGGAATATCCTGGAGAAGCATCCAGACTGGTCAAGTCTAGTTTGCTTCAAAACAACCTTGATGAAGCACAAGCTCAAGAGCAGGTCACTTCTCAAAAGGAAGTTTCTGCAATTGGTTGATCCTAGTGACTACGATCCCAAAGATCGGCAGCAAGTCAGGGAATTATTGCAGGATCTGTACAACACCTAATTTGGTGATAAGCGGGGGGAGAAATTTAATAAAATAAAAAAAGAATATGACAACAAAAAAAATACAAAAGAATAAAGAGAGTTTAAAGACCGCGACCTTTGAGGCTTTTGAATGCCCCTCATGCCACAAACATTTTAACCATGCTTTTTACACGCACAATAGCCCTGGCTATGGGATCATGCTTTGGGGTATATGTAAACATGGTATTAAAAAGTGGGGTTTGGCTAGTATTGATTACAGCTTGGAAAGCGAACAATATTTTTGCCCTTTCTGTCTTCAACCAGTAAATGTCAAGAAATTGAAGCCTAAAACGGTGGAGGGACAATTTATCACCGAATTCCCAACCGATAAAGAAGTTGAACGTCGGATTAAGAAAAGTCTTGCTTCGAAAAAAGGCAAGCCGAACAAAAGATAAATATTTTGGTGCTAGTGTGGGGGCAACTCTACGCTAGCACCACTAATAATAAAAAATAACTCTAAAATATAATAGAAACAATTACAGGAGTTATTGGTTAATATGAATAACACCTAAGCTGGTGGAAGCGGAGGGAGAATATAATTATTAATTTTATTTTACCGCTATGACCCAGTTAACTGATTTAGCCTTAGCTAAATTCATTATTTATTACTTCTGCTACTATGGAGATTGGCTCCCCGTATCAGAAGCCAGAGAAATGGCTACCAACCTACTGGCTGTTTACGATGATATTTATTATAATGGAACCTATGGTCGACAAACGACCAATTTTAACTAATAACAAAAAAATAAATATTATGAAGAAATATAAACTAATCTACACCGATGAAGTTAATATTCACCAATTAAAATTTGTTCTTTATGTCAGAAAATCTGGAGAAGCCATAGATCGGCAAGTCCAGTCGATACCAGACCAGATTAAAGAAACTATGCCTCTTTCCTCAAAAATGGATATCAGCATTCTTACAACCATTAGTGAATCGAAGAGTGCTAGTTGGCCAGATAATCGTCCCGAATTTGATAAAATGCTAAAGGATATTGATAAAGGAAAATACGACGGAATTGTCTGCTGGCATATTAATCGTCTTTCTAGAAATGCGGAAGAGAATGGCAAAATTATTCATCGATTACAGATTGGTAAAATCAAAGCCATCATAACGCCCCTCCATACATATCTTCCGTCTGATAATTCTATAATTATGGCGCTCGAAATGGCTATATCAAATCAATATGTTAAAGACTTAAGCATAGCAAGTAAAAGAGGCATCATTAGCAAAGCAGAAAAGGGCTGGTTCCCCAATACTCCACCTCTGGGATACAAATCAGACGGTAGTGAAAAGAAGGGATACAAAGAGATTATAACTAACCCCGACAAATTTTATAAGGTCCAGAAGCTATTTCATATTGCCGCACGAGGACAGCACTCCTGCGGCGCCCTGGTTGGTGTGGCTAATAAGGAACTCGGATTGACCGGTAAATTTGGGCGCGAGATAGGCAAATCCACAATTTACAATATTTTGACCAACACTTTCTACTATGGTTATTATGAGTATCCAAAAGACAGTGGCAATATTTACACCGGCAAGCATACGGCCATGATTGATAAGAAACTATTTGATCAGGTTCAAGAGGCTTTGGGATTGAAGGCCAAGACTATCCAGTTGGGTGCAGTACATCCCTATAAAGTATTTACCTGCGGGGAATGCGGTGCTGCGATCACTGCCGATAATAAAACTAAAACGCAGAAATCAGGAAAACAACACTTTTATACCTATTACCATTGTACTAAAAGCAAGGATGACAAGGATAAGGGGAAAAAGTGCCATCAAAGCGTTGTTCCGGTAGAAATATTAGTTGGCTCAATCAAAGAAGAAATCCATAAAATACAATTCCCATTGCCATTCACCATCTGGGCGCTGAATGAAATAGAAAACAACGAATATTTAGAGCTTGGAATGAATATGGGATTGGCTAAAGAATTGGATCAGCAACATGCAAGCATCAAATTTAAAACGGACCGCTTATTGGATATGCGATTATCCGGTGATTTAAGTCAGGAAGACTATGTTACAAAAAAAAGAGATTTGGAAGTACAGAAGATTGAAATCAGCGAAAAAAGAGAGAACGTCAATGACAAAATCACTACCAATCGGCAAGCTGAGGAAGAGATACTAAAGTTCTCGTCATACTCTGATATTATATTTGATAAGTGCTCTCCAGAGGGCAGAAACGCTTTTCTAAAATTGCTTGGTTCGAACCGCATCTTAATGGATAGAAAAGCCCATTTTCATTGGGGTAATCTATTTCAAGCGATGGAAAAAATGAATCCGAGTTCAATTCAGGTAAAAGAGAGGGTTCGAACCGCTGAAATGTTAATAAACCAAATAAAAACAGGGGTTTTAACCCCTGCTCTTAAGCAAACCAATTCTCAGCTCCGCGAGCTGGATTCGAACCAGCAACCTACCGGTTACACTTGTCTCTAGTTTTCACTAAAGCGTGGACTATATCACTACCGTATCTCATTAAGAGATTTAGGTATCGGGCGCTTCGGCCTATTTATGTAAATAGGACTACTCCCCAAGGGGATAGTCTCTGCACCTTTCCCGACATAATGTCAGGACTTGGCTCAGGATTGCCATATCCAATGCGTTGGATTTAGGTTTCCCTGAATTCACCCGATTTTCATTCCGAAATTTCTTTCGGAAGCTGCGTTTATTGATCACAGCCGGTTGCTCTACCATTGAGCTATCGCGGAATAATTTTTTATTCGACTTTAACTTCTGCAAAGGCGCTACGCGTGCCATTGTCCGCCAGAGGCGGATCAGCCTTTGGCTGAAGCTATCGCGGAATGTAGGATTTAAAAAGAGCCTTTTTAATTGACTCGTAAAATTAGTTTAACAATTAATTACCGGCCTGTCAATGTGGAAAATAGCCCAATATTGACAATTTTTTATTATTTTGCTATTATACAGTGTCTATTGTTGTATCTTGTTGTACGTTCACATTTAGGGGACGCTTAGCCCAAACTTAAGAAGGAGTCGGTTATGTCGAAAAAATTACGGTCTTCGTTCTTGGATTTCCTGCAGAGGAATCGTCTAGGCATAGCTCCTCAAGGCGAGCTGGAAAGATTCTGCCAAGCATTTCTTGACAAAGATGTGCTGACGTTAGCCCCGATGGTCCGGGACTATTTGGGGTTTGGAGATCTGCTTTCACATTTTGAGGATCTTAGCAATAGGAGTCAGTGGTTCCCTTCTCACGATGAGATGAGAAGAATGTCTGACGCCCAGTACTGTGCTATGCACGAACGAACGTTTGCCATTCAAGGCGCGCTGTGTGATCCTAGAAGCGAGGCGGCTCTCCTGGCTTATCTGATGCAATGGTCCAAATTTGAGGCCGGAGCGGTGGCCGACATCGGCGGCGGCACTTGCCATCAGCTCTCTTTTCTCAAGCTTGAAGGGAAAATTCCGGGCCAGTGCATCGGCTTGGACGGATCTTCGCCAATCATCAGGATAGGGAAACAAATCGCTAGCGTTGAAGGAATTGACGTCAGCTTTGTCAAAGGGATCTGCACTGATCTGCCTTTTCTCGCGGGCAGCATTGGGCAGATCTGGATGGTTGACGTGCTGCCCTGGGTTATGGGCTGGAAGAAATCATTGAGGGAAACCAGCCGAGTATTGATCCCGGGCGGCCGGATTATATTGGCCATTAGCTGCACTGGCGCCAATGCGAGATCAAGTATTGAGCCGGCCAGCGCGGTCAGCTATCTGGAGGAACTTGGTTTTAAGATAGAAAACATCACCAGGGGTCTTAATCTGCGTGACTGTATCGCCGCCGACAAGCGGTAGAGAGGAGGAGAGAAGATGAACATGTTAGATCGGAGAGCGGCGCGGGTTCGGTTGCTAGTCAAGGCGTTTTGTACTGGATCGTTGTTTTGGCGGCGGCCTACAACGAAGAGGCACACCTCATCGAGCTTGTCGGCAATAAGGCGTACCAGTACTATCTGAGGACACCCAGCATCCATTTTATACTTGGCCGGCTGATATAATGGCATGACGGAGGATTGAATTTTGCGTCGGAAGTAATTCAGAAAGAATTGCTTCCGACTTTTTTATTTTAAGTATAATTGTGCCCTCGCTAAGTTCGGGCTTGCATTATTTTCATTAAAATGTTAGATTATTTTTAATAAAATATTCGCAGAATTCCCTTGCTTTGGCTAAATATTTAGAATATTATTAATATAAAAATATGAAAAATGACGCCATCATCTCGCTTCTGACCAAGCTGGTTATGAGTAACCGGCTGGCGCGCTATCTTGTCTCCAAGCAAATAGACAAGATGCTCTATAAAGCCATGGTCATCGACGAAAAAAAGTTTCCTCATGAGGTGAAGCTGGATCGCTATTATGGCGTTCGCTCCATTATGACCGCGGTGATGAAAAACATCAACCGTGGCTTGATTTCCAAAAAATTTGCCGCCCGCGGCGTGCAGACCATGGTCAAAGGCGCGATGCTGGAAAATGAAGAGCGCAATAAAGCGGTGGCCAGATACAAAGAAAAATATGGTACCAATCCGCCGTCAATGGTCGTCTTAAGTCCGACCAAGAGATGCAATCTCCGCTGTACCGGTTGTTATGCCTCTTCCGGCGCCGATAATAGCGAGACTCTGGAGTGGAGCTTGCTCGATAAGATGATGCAAGAGTTCCATGACGAGATGGGCATGAAATTTTTTGTCATTTCCGGCGGTGAGCCCCTGATGTATAACAGTGAAGGCCATACGATTTTGGATCTGCCAAAATTATGGCCGGACAGTTTTTTCTTAATGTATACTAATGGTACATTGATCACTCCGGAAATCGCCAAGCAGATGGCCGAGCTCGGCAATCTTACTCCAGCTATCTCAGTAGAGGGTTTCAAAGAACAGACCGATGAGCGCCGCGGCGAAGGAACGCATGAGCGGGTGCTTAAGGCCCTTGATAATTTAAAGCAAGCCCAGGTGCCTTTCGGCATCTCGGTTACCGCGACCAAAAAAAATGCCGCCATCCTGGCCGGAGAAAAATTTTACGATTATTACTTCGGCGAGCTTGGCGCCACCTATATGTGGATGTTTCAGTATATGCCTATCGGCCGCGGCTTTACCACCGAGCTGATGCTTAGTCCGACGGAGCGTTTTGAACTCTATAAAAAATGGCGGCAGCTTATTCGCGAGAAGAGCTGGTTTGTCGCCGACTTCTGGAACAGCGCCGAGATGACCGAGGGCTGTATTTCCTGCGGCAAGAATTATTTCTATATCGATTGGAACGCCAATATCATGCCCTGCGTCTTTATTCCTTATTATAAGGATAATGTCCGCAAGCTCTACGGCGAGGGCAAGAAAATCGCCGATGCCATGTTTTCCGATTTTTTCGTCAAAGGCCGCGAGTGGCAACAGAAGTATCTAGATAAAGAAGGCGGCGCTAATTTATTGCGGCCTTGCCTCAATCGCGACCATCACCGCGAATTTATGGAAATCGTCCGCGCCTGTAATGTCCAGCCGGAAGACGAAGCGGCCCGCGAAGCGCTGGAAGACAACGAGTATCATGAGAAGCTGTATGAATTTGATAAAGAACTCAAGGACATCACCGATCCTTATTGGAATGATGTTTTAGCCAAGAAAGAGTAATTTCGATATGCTTAAAACGCCTCTCCGCCATCTGGCCGGGAGGCGTTTTAAATAAAACTTTTTTAAAAAAATGACGCGAAATGCTGATTCCGCGTCGGTTGTCATTGTCAATATTGTCACTTACGCCGCCTTTGCCGCCGGCAATACCCTGAAGCTTACCAGCGTCCGTGCTGTTACTTGCTTGTGCAAGTCCAGGTTTCTGGCCGGCATTAGCAGGTTCTCGATTCTCTCGATCCCTCCGTCGTCTTTCTTCTCGAAAGCGTCGACAAATACCAATTCATCGCTGTGCACGGCGTTCAATCGGTAAAGGTCTATTCCATCCCAGGGACAATCAGGAGATGCCAAATAATACTGCCCTGGCTCGATTTCCCTCTTTTTCTCCGGCGTTTTCCCGACGTTCTTTCTTGGCACTTTCCTAGCGTTTTTCTTGGCCATAGTTCCTCCTCCATATGTACCTTTGGTTGACTCTTAATATTAGCACTATTTGCTTAGGGCGTCAAGACTTTGAATTTTGTTTGGACTAAGGCAGCTGCCGTGTGATATATTGGAGAAAATATGAAAATCATTTCCTGGAACGTCAACGGTTTGCGTTCGGTTTATAACAAAGGATTTTTGAATTGGTTTAAAAAATGCAAGCCGGATATTTTGTGTTTGCAGGAAATTAAAGCAGCCGGCGATAAGATTCCCGCCGATCTTAAAAAAATCAAAGGTTATAGCTGCTGTTTCTCTCACGCTAAGAAGCCCGGCTATAGCGGCACGGCGGTGTTTTGTCGGGAGCGGCCGCTAAACATGCGCACAAAGATGGGGTTGGAGCAGTTTGACAGCGAAGGCAGATTTTTGCGGCTGGATTTTAAGAAGTTTATTCTGATTAATGTCTATCTGCCCCATGGCGGCCGGCAGAAAGAAAAACTGGATTATAAGCTTTCGGCCTACAAAGAGTTATTTGTTTATTTGAAAAAAATAAAGAGCAAGAAGCCGGTGATTCTGGCAGGGGATTTCAACATCGCGCATACGGAATCGGATTTGGCCCGACCCAAGCAGAACCGCGATAATATCATGTTTACGCCGGAAGAGAGAAAACAGCTTGATATTTTGGAGCAGATGAAATTCAAAGACAGTTTTCGGATATTCCATAAAGATGGCGGGCATTATAGTTGGTGGCCGTATATGGCCAGCTGCCGCGCAAGGAATCTTGGCTGGCGCATTGATTATATTTTTACGACGCCTAGCATCACAAAAAAATTGGCAGCCGGATTTATTCTACCGGAAGTGATGGGTTCGGATCATTGCCCGGTAGCAATTAGAATTAAATAATCTATCAATTTACATAAAGCCCTTTTTATTTTTTCTAAAAGTGCTATAATTAAGATATTATTAATAATTAAAACAATATGGCTTGCGGTTGCGGTTGCGGCGCCAAGAAGACGGTCAAAAAACCGGCTAAAAAGGCCCCCAAGAAGAAAAAATAATTTTTTAGCGTCCCAATATTGGGGCGCTTTTTATTTTTATTAAAAAAGAACCGATCGCCAGGACTATTGCCATTATTAAGAATAAAGATTATCATTATTAATACCAAGGCGTAATAAACGCCGCATAACCTTTAATTATATGGATAACCAACAGGAAGCCAAGTGTTGCCATGGCCATGGCGGAAAAATCGCCGTGATAATCATTCTGATTGCTGCCATCGCCGCCATTTGCATTATCTCTATTATCAGAGACCGGATCGTCAATTATCCGCAATGGACGGTCTCAGTTACCGGGCAAGCCAAGATCGCTTATTCCCCGGATGTCGCCAAGGTAGCGCTCGGCGTGCAAATTGATAAGGTAGCCAAAGCGGACGACGCGCTCAGCCAGCTTAATGGCAAAATCGCCAAGGTGGTAGCCGCCATCAAAGCCGTTGGCATCGCCGATGCGGATATTACTACGCAAAATTATTCGCTCTACACGCAGTACGATTATATCAACAGCATTAACGGCGGAAGCGGCACTTCCGTGGTTTCCGGTTATAATGCCAATGAGCAGGTACTCGTAAAGGTTACTGACGTTGTTAACAATAAGGAGCGCCTTAATAAAGTGATAGCTGAGGCCAGCAAAGCAGGCGCTAATCAGGTCTTAGGGATCTCTTTTGAGCCGTCTAATCTCGAAGATCTTAAACAGCAGGCCAGAGTCAAGGCCATGGCTGATGCCCAGGGCAAAGCGCAGTCGCTGGCCGGAGCCGCCGGAGTCAAGCTGAAAAAAGTAGTCGGCTGGTGGGAAAATATCGTCCAAGCGCCGGGAATCAATACTCCTTATTATGACGGCAAAGGCGGCATGGGCGGAGGCGCCGGCACGGCGGTCTCACCGACCATCCCGACCGGCAGTCAGGAGATTATTATTGAGGAGAGCATGAATTATCAGATTAAATAGATTTGATTTTTTTGTAGAGACGTGGCGATGCCACGTCTCTACTTTTTTTGACAAAAATGTAAAAAAGTGACAAAATAACAGCTGTAATTCGGGCCTATGGTTCAGCGGTAGAACACGGCATTCGCATTGCTGAGACGGCGGTTCGATTCCGCCTAGGTCCACCGAGTGCTATGGACACATAGCTCAGTTGGTTAGAGCGTTCGATTCACATTCGAAAGGTCGTAGGTTCGAATCCTATTGTGTCCACCAAAATTATCTTATGTCTAATCTTCTCTGGTCAATCTTAGCCGTCATCGTCATTAGTTTGCTGTCGTTTGTCGGCGCGTTCGGCTTTTTTATCAAAGAAAAGCTATTGCATCGGATTTTGTTTTATACCATTGCTTTTGCCGCCGGAACAATGATTGGCGCTTCAATGTTTCATTTATTGCCGGAGGTCCTAAATCAAGGATTAGCGCCGCTTACGACTTTCATTTACGTCATTGTCGGATTTTTGGCTTTTTTTATCTTGGAAAAATATCTGCGCTGGCGCCATTGCCACGAGGACGACTGCGAGACGCACAAGCATATCGGCTGGATAAACTTCATCGGCAACAGCATCCATAACATGATTGACGGCATGATTATTTTTGGGGCTTTTGCCGCCGGGCCGGCGCTGGGATTTCCGGTAGCTGTTTCCATCCTCTTGCACGAAGTGCCGCATGAGCTGGGAGACCTGGGCGTTTTTGTCTATTCCGGCTTTAGCCGTAAAAAGTCGCTGATTATAAACTTTATCTGCCAGTTAATGGCCTTGGCCGGAGTTTTTATCGCCCAAGCGCTATATGGCTGGAATAATTCACTGGAGATGTTCCTTTTGCCTTTTGCCGCCGGCGGACTGTTGTACATCGCCGCTACTGATTTGGTGCCGGAAATACATAAAGACAGAAATTTGGTTCGGTCGGTGATTTCTTTGCTATTATTTGTCTTAGCCCTGGTTTTTATGTACTATATGAAAATTTTATTTGAATAATTTTTGTGTTTGGTGTAAAATATATTAGCGATTAACAATTAACTAAAATTAACCTTATGGCTAAATTATTTGGCAAGCTCTTCGCCAAGAAGGAAGAGGAGCAAGAGGCCAAAAAGAGCACTTTTGGCAAAGGATTGATTATCGGCATAGTCATCGCCGTAATCATTCTAGTCGTAGCATTAGTAGTTATTTTCGGCGGCCAGATGTTTGGTAAAAAGGCAGTCAAAAATCCCGCCGGTCAGACAACCATTAATGCCCAGCTCAAATACACCATCGTCACCTCCAAATCTTGCGGCGACAAATGCTGGGACACCAATCTATTTTTTGACGTCCTCAAACAGGGCGGAGTCAAGGAAAAGGGCAGAACCACCGTTTATATTGAAGACGCCGCCGGTAAAAAGTTGGCGGAACAATTCAAAATCACCCAGGTGCCGACTATTTTAGTAACCGGCGATCTTGATAAAGACGCGCAGCTCAAGAGTTTCTTCACCTCTTTAGGAGAGACCATTGATAAGACCTTCGTTTTGCGCCAAGTAATCCCGCCGTTTGTCGATATCGCCTCCGGACAGCTTAAGGGTGAAGTGGCGATTACCTATATTACCGACACTGCCTGCAAAGATTGCTATGATGTTAAACTGCACGAAACCTCCCTGACTAATTTTGGCGTGTCGCTCAAAAATACTAAGACAGTTGATATTAGTTCGGATGAAGGCCGGGCTTTGCTCAAGCAATACGATATCACCAAGGTGCCGACGATTATCATCAGCGGACAGCCGGAGCAGTATCAGAGCTTAAAGAGCGTCTGGGCCACTGTCGGTACGGTAGCCAGCGATGGGACGTATATCTTTACCAGTTTGGATGTTATGGGCGGGCCATACTTTGATTTGGCAAAAGATAAGTTAGTTAAGCCGGCGCCGGCAACCACCACGCCAGCCGCTAAATAAACGATTTTAATTTAAAGACCTCGCTAGCAGCGGGGTCTTTTGTTGGCTGAAAAAAGTTGATTTTTTGGCTTAACTTTGTTATGGTATAAATACTATGAATAAGCTTTATGTGGTTGCTACGCCCATCGGAAACTTGGGCGACATTACTTTTAGAGCCCTGGAAATATTGGGCGCGGTGCCGCTAATCGCTTGCGAGGATACCCGGGTATCCAGTAAATTGCTAGCGCATTATCAGATCAAGGCCAAACTTGTCTCTTATCATCAGCATAGCGATGCCGGTAAAGTTGACTGGCTGATTAAATATTTAAAAAACGAGGGCGATCTGGCGCTGATTACCGATGCCGGCACGCCCGGTATTGCCGATCCGGGCAATCAGCTGATAGCCGAGCTGGTAACCAAATTAAAAGATCAAGTGGAAATCGTGCCTGTTCCCGGCGCCTCGGCTTTGGCGACAGCCTTGTCTATTTCCGGTTTGCCGACTGATAAATTCATATTCTGGGGGTTCCTGCCGCATAAAAAAGGCAAAGAGACGATCGTCAAGAAGATTATCGCGAGCGAAATAACCTCGGTTTTCTATGAATCAACGCATCGCATTATGAAAACACTCCAAAAAATCAAAGAATCTATGCCCCCGGGGGCAAAGAAGAAAATAATGGTCTGCCGCGAATTGACCAAAAAATTTGAATCAGTTTACCGCGGCGACATCAGCCAAGTAATTGAATTATTAAAAAATGATAATAGCAAAGGAGAATTCACGGTTATTATCAGTTAAATATTAAATCAAATTTAATTTATGCATAATAAATTTTATGTTACCACTCCGATCTATTACGTTAATGACAAGCCGCATATCGGGCATGCCTATGCGACGATATCCGCCGATGTCTTGGCAAGATACCATCGTTTCCTCGGCCATGAAGTGCATTTTTTGACCGGCACGGACGAGCATGGTTCTAAGGTGGCGGAATCAGCGGCAAAAGCCGGACAGACACCGCAGGAATTTTGTGACATTACTTCCGGCCATTTCCAGATGGTTTGGGATCGGCTCGATATTTCCAATAATGATTTTATTCGGACCACCGAAGAGCGGCACAAGCAGGGCGTGGCTTTTATTTTGAACCGTCTCAAAGAGGTCGGGGCGATTTATGAGAGCGAATATGAGGGGCTTTATTGCAGCGGCTGCGAGAAATTCATTACCGAAAAAGATTTAGTCAGCGGCGAATGCCCGGATCACAAAAAGAAACCGGAGTTAATCAAAGAAAAGAATTATTTTTTTAAATTGTCGAATTATTTGCCGCAGGTGGAGAAACTGATCGATGAAGGAAAAATTAAAGTCCATCCGGAATCAAGGCGCAGAGAAGTGATGGGATTGTTTAAACAAGAGCTGAATGATTTTTCTGTTTCTCGCGAACATGTCAAATGGGGCATTCCCGTGCCCTTTGACGTTAGCCAAGTTATTTATGTCTGGGTGGACGCGTTGTCGAATTATATTACGGCTCTGGGCTATGGCCAAGCTGATGATGTTGCTTTCAAGAAGTTCTGGCCGGCTGATTTGCATATTATTGGTAAGGATATTTTGAAATTTCATTGCGTCTATTGGCCCGCAATGCTTATCGCCGCCGATATAGAAGTGCCGAAAAATATTTTTATCACCGGTTATTTCACTATTGACGGCCAAAAAATGAGCAAGACAATCGGCAACATCATCGATCCCAACGAATTGGTCAGTCAATTCGGTTCCGATCCGGCCCGCTATCTGCTGCTCTGCCAATTTCCTTTCGGCGCCGATGGCGACATTAAGGCGGAAAATTTCGTCTTGCAATATAATTCCGATCTGGCCAACGGCATCGGCAATCTGGTCAGCCGCGTGACGGCGATGGCGGAAAAGTATTTCGGCGGCGCCGTGCCGGAGCAAGATGATGAATTGAAAGAGCCGGTAGCCGCCATTTGGCAATCATATCAGGAAGGCCTGGCAAATTTTCAGATCGATAAAGCGATTGAGGGAATAAAAAAGACAGTCACGCTGGCTGACGGCTACATTGACAAAAATAAGCCCTGGGAATTAGCCAAGACCGATCGGGCCAAGTTGGCCAAAGTGATTTATAATCTATCGGAGTTGATCAGGCATCTGGGACTGATGGTTTATCCGATTATGCCTGAAACCTCGGTAAAAATACTCAACACCGTTGGCAAGGCGGATTTCACCAATTATCATTTATCCGACCTTAATCATTGGGGATTGCTTAATCCGGGTGATAAAATAAATAAAAGCGAAGCTCTCTTCCCGCGCATCCAATAATTTCGCCTTAATCATATTAAATTAATTATTTTGAATTATTAATTCTTAATCCATAATTCTTAATTAATAAAAATATGTCTTTCACTTTTGTAGACATAATTCTCATCGGCATTGTTATTGTCTTTGCTGTCTCCGGATTTGTCATGGGCCTGATCCAAGGCATCGGCGCTTTAATCGGCTTAGCGGCCGGTTTTTGGGCGGCCATGCGCTATTACAATGCCTTCGGCGACTGGCTGACGCCGCTACTGCTGGGGCATAACATCTGGGCGCACATCATCGCTTTTATTCTGATTTTTGTTTTAGCTAACCGTTTGGTTGGCTTGGGTTTTTGGCTTATTGAAAAGGCGTTCAAGATCATTTCCATCATTCCGTTCCTTAAATCCATCAACCGGTTGGGAGGATCTATTCTGGGCTTGATTGAAGGCATACTCGTGTGTGGCCTTATTCTGGGGTTCTTATTCGGTTATTTCGGCGAACTCGGCTGGATCAAAGATAATCTGTCAGGATCAGCGGTAGCCCATTGGCTGGCTTTTACCGCCGGTTATATTAAAGACGCTGCCACTGTCGTCATCCATGCTATCTCTAGCAAGTTGTAATTAATGATTAAAAGCTAACAGCTATAAGCTAAAACCTAAAAACTAGTTTATATGTTGATTGATTCCCATTGCCATATAAATTTCGCAGCTTTCAAAGATGATGGAGACGACGTGATTCGCCGCGCGCTCAGTGCCAACGTCTGGCTGGTAAATGTAGGGGCGCAGAAGTCTACTTCTGAGCGCACGGTAAAAATCGCTGACAAATATCCAGTCGGCGTTTACGCCGTGGTCGGCCTGCATCCCATCCATCTAGTGCAAGACGTGACTGAGAGCGCTACTTTTGAAGGTGAGACTTACGAATTTACCACCAAGCAAGAAATTTTTGATTATCACGGATATTTAGAACTGGCCAAATCCTCGGCCAAAGTTGTCGGACTAGGGGAGACCGGTTTGGATTATTATTATTTTGATCAGTTCACGCCAGAACAGATCGCCCAGGCTAAGGAGGTACAGCAAGAAGTGTTTGGTCAGTTTATTAAAATGTCGCGTGAGCTGTCCTTGCCGCTGGTGCTGCACTTCCGAGGCACCAAGGAAGATAAATTTATAGCCTATCAAGACGCGATTGCTATTATGGAGCAATCTGTTGTTGCCGCGGGGCCGCTGCGTGGCGTGGTGCATGGCTTTACCGGGTCGCTGCGACAAGCGGAGCGATTTATGGAACTCGGTTTTTATATTGGCCATAACGGAATTATAACTTTCAAGAAAAAGGTTGAGTGGATTCAGGAAATTGTCAAAGTCATGCCACTCTCACGTATTTTAGTTGAAACTGACGCGCCATTTCTTACGCCTGAACCGTATCGTGGCCAGCGAAATGAGCCGGCTTATGTGCGACTGGTGGCGCAGAAAGTCGCTGAACTGAAAGGACTTCCTTTAGAAGAAGTAGCGGAGGCAACTACGGCTAACGCGCGGAAGTTATTCAATATTTAAAATTTTAATTTAAGATATTATAATGTTTAGGATATTTAATATCATAATATCTTAATATCCTAATAACAAAATGTTACTATTATTATTCATAATCTGGCTGGCAATTTCCTCCTGGCTGGGCAACAAAATCCTCTTTAAAATCCTACCCTTGGACAAAAGATTAATTTTGCCGCTGGGTATTTTTTTGCCGATTTTTTTATTGGGGCTGATCGCTAATATCTTTGCCTCCTGGCTGAAGCTTGATGACCCGGCAATAATTGTTGCTTTTTTGACGGTTCTGCTGATTCTGATCGGGTGGCATTTAATTGTTAGAAAAAAACAAGCGCCGGCAGCCGGAATGATTGAAGCTGATGGCCGCTGGCAGTGGCCGAAAATTTTGACTGCTCTTTTTATAATTTTAATTATAGCCGGTGGCTGGCTGCTTTTTGTTTCTTTAAGCGGCGGCAGCTTGCTCAGCCCTTGGCAGGCAATCACTGTTTGGTATTTGCCAGTAATTTTTGGCGTACTGCTATTGCTGGTGCTGGCGGTTTTTTCCCGAGCTAAAATTACCAGCGTGCTAATTATGATTGTCTTGTCCTCATTGCTTGTTCATTCTTATTTATTGGTTTATGAAAATGGCTTTGGTGGCGACAGGTGGCGGCACTTGGCTTCGGAAAATCGCATTACGGCGGGCATGGAATATCAGCCGACGCTGCTGACAAAAGATTTATGGCAAAGTGAGATTTTAGGATTAAAAATTCCGCGCGCTTTAATTGACCCGGGCAAAATTTCTTACGGCTTGCAGTGGTCGCTCGAAATAATCGCCAGCAAGGTGACCGGCGTTAGCGTGTTTTCCATCAATAAATTATTGTTGCCGATTTTATGGTCAATTCTCCTGCCGCTGATTATCGCCGCGCTGGCCGCTCTGATTTGGCCTAATCGTTTGTTTATTCTTTTTTCCGCGGCCTTCGCCGGATTTTTTTATCTGTTGCAGTATTATGGCGCGCAAGGTCTTCCGGTCGGTTACGGCGCGCTGTGGTGGAGTTACTTCTTGATTTTTGCGGCGGCCGCGGTCAAAAATCCGGCTACTAAGAAATATTATCCATCGCTGATTCTTTTTGCCATTCTGATGTATTTTAATTACAGCTTGGCATTCATTTTGTCAGTTATGGCGCTGGTACTGGCCCTAGCTTTCAAATTGAAGCCGGCGTTGAAATATTTAATTATTTTTTTACTCGCTATTTCCATATTTGTTTTGGAGTTTATTTTATCTGGCGGTCATTTGATTTTTAACGGCCTGTGGTCTTGGTGGCGCGACGGCAATCTGCTATTTTTTGAAGCCGGCCGCAATCTGCCTTACATATCTACTTATAAATTTTTGGCTTTGAGCTTGTTTTTTATTTTTATTTTAGCGGCGATTCTTATCAATGTTTTTCGCTGTAAAAACCGCCTGATGAATTTTATCGCCTGGCTTTTCATTATTATCATGGCTAATTACGCGTTGTCTTGGATCTTTATCGGCGGCAACTTAAACTTGGCGCGCCGGCTGACGGTCTTCGCCGCTCTGCTACTGCCGCTGATTGTTGTTTGGGGGATTGTCTATAATCTGAAGAAAATGAAGGGGCTGGCCTTAGCGCTGATATTGATCATCGTTTGTTCGCTCGGGGTGCTGGTTTACCGTTCCGGCCCGGTTTTGTCAGTTTCGGTAAATAGTGCCGACTGGCAGGCAGCACGGCTGGTCTGGCAGGAAATTCTAGGCGATTATAATAATCATTGCGTGCTGGGCGATATTGAGTTGCTGCTGCCGCTGGAGTCGCTCTCCGCCAAGGAAGTAGTCAATGGCAATTTCCCCCTGCAGGAAAATTATGTTGATGCCGCGCGGCCGCAATTGTATCAAAAATTAATCAGCGGCGATAATTCAGTTATTAGTGAAGCATTAGAGGTATCGCAAAAACAGCATTGTATTTTTGCTGTAAGAAAAGATGCTTCGGCCAGTATGCCGAATAATTTTATTGGCCAGCTTAATCAGAGTTTGCAAATTATTGTTTCTTCCGACTATCTGATTTGGAAAAAATAATTATAATTTTATTTATTGACTTTACGACTTTAAGGACTTTTGACTTTATAGACTATCAAATTAATTTTTAATTTATAAAACTATGTCTGACTGCATCTTTTGTAAAATTATCGCCGGTGAAATTTCCACTTATAAAGTATATGAAGATGATGATGTCTTGGCTTTTTTGGATGTTACCCCGGTTAATCCCGGTCATACTTTAGTGGTTCCTAAAAAGCATTATAATAATCTGCTGGATTTGCCGGAAACGGAGGCTTCTAAATTAATCAGTATTATAAAAAAAATTACTCCCGCGGTTTTGGCGGGAGTCGGAGCGGACGGCTTTAATCTCGAACTCAATAATGGGGTAGTATCAGGACAGGTGGTTAATCACGTACACTGGCATATCGTGCCGCGCCTTGCCGGTGATGGCCGGGAGCTGTGGCACGGGCGGAGTTATGACGAGGGGGAAGCGGAGGAAGTATTGAAAAAAATAAAATCTAAAATTTGAGGAGGAATTGTTTTATTGCAAAACTAATTTATACACTCCCTCGGTGCCGTTAACTTTGCCGCTGAAGTACAGTATTTTGCCATCGCGGCTAGTAGCCAGATCCTTGACTTCAGCGTTGTCTGCCAAGTCAATCACATTGCGCAGTTCGCGATTATCCAATTCAATGATGTTTATTTTGTTTCCAGCGGCAAAAATTAAATGTTTGCCTTTGGGGTGCCACAGAGCGCTTTTGATCGGCTGGCCCAATCTGGTGATAAGCTCAGGATCTTTCTTATGCAAGTCATAAATATACATCTCCCAATCATTATAGAACAACAATGAGTCGCTACTTAGCCAGTAGAGATTTTTGGCGCTGTTTTCCATATCGTTTTTACGGTTAGCGGCATCGATAATGAGCAGTTTTTGCGTTTGCCGTCCTTGTAGCACGAAACGATTGCCGATTTTTTTAGTCAAGTGGCAATGGTCGCATTTTACCGGAGAGGTAACTACGCCATTGCGGCCATTAACCAAATTCTTTTCCCATAAAGTCTGATTTTCCAAATAAAATATCTTACCATCGGCAATTAAGAAGTCATCAGGCAAGAATGACTTAAATATCATTTTTTGCTGGCCGGCGATTGGATCAATCTGCCAAAAGCCAAGCTTATCTGCGCCATAAAGCAAGTCGCTATTTTCGCCCCAGTCGATAATTTTGAATTGGCCGCTGATTTTTTGCAACTGTTTATTTAGAGTGTTAAAAACTAGATAATAGTCGGCCTTGCCAGTGGCGGACAGCAATATTTTTTTATTATCCGGCGACCAGTCAAGAATGTTGACCTGGTTATAATCTTTAAAATCAAAGCTGTCTCTTAAGCCGGCCTCGTTAGCCATTAAAAAATCAGTCAGATCGCCGCCCACCTCCAAAAGCACTAGGGTGTTGCTGGCAGCCAGCATCGCCGCCTGCCGTTTATCCGAGGTTAGCAGCCAAGAATTGCTAGTAGAGGCGGACATTATTTGCGGCTGGCTTTGCTTCCACAGGACTACTTTTTCCGCGAAGGTGGTGTTATTCTCATAAACGGGCAATTTTTTCTGCCAATCATGGTAGTCGGATTTTTTGAATTGAATCTCGTAGTCGCCCGGCAAAATATATTCCAATCGAGCCGGCGTCGTTTTTTTGTCGACTTGTTTGCCGTTAAGCCAGATCTCCGCGCCGCGCGGCACGGAGCTAAGCATCATGATGCCGGTTTTTTGCACTCGCGCTTTTTGGAAATTATAACGATAGCCGGAAGTATAGAGAATGACAGTCGGCGCGGCAATCAGGAAGATAAGGATGAAAACGATGTAAATTATCCGGCGGTGGAGCTTGGTCATAATGGTTATTTAACGAGGCAATCGTCGATTTTTTCGATATTTGCCCCTAGCCCCTTAAGGCGGCTGATGATATTTTCATAGCCGCGCTCAATTTGGTAGATGTTCTCCACGGCGGTTTTGCCGCTGGCGACAAGACCGGCGATAACGAGTGCCATGCCGGCACGCAAATCCGGGCTTTCTAGTGTTTTTCCGGATAACTCGGCCGGACCATTAACAATGACGCGGTGCGGGTCGCACATGATAATATGAGCGCCCATTTGGTTCAGCTTGTCGGTATAAAACAAGCGGCCTTCATAAATAGTCTCATGGATCAAGGAAATTCCCTTGGCTTGGGTCATAAGCACGGTAAAAGGCGCTTGCAGATCGGTAGGAAAGCCGGGATATTCATGGGTACGAAGTTCAATGCCTTTTAGCTTGCTGGGCCTGGTAATAATATAGTCCGATCCGATTTCTAAGTTAGCGCCGGTTTTTTGCAAGTTGGTGATTACCGTTTCCAGGTGATTAGGATTGAGGTTGGTGACTTTGATCTCACTGCCAGTGGCCAATCCCATAATGACAAACGATCCCGCCTCAATGCGGTCGGGGATAAGAGCGCAGGTGCCGCCGCTGATTTTTTCGACTCCCGCAATGGTAATTATCGGAGTCCCGGCACCGGAAATTTTGGCGCCGCAGGAATTGAGATAATCGGCTAGAGCGGGAATTTCCGGCTCCATGGCGGCATTGATAATAGTGGTAGTGCCTTCGGCGAGACATGCCGTCATCATCAAGGATTCGGTCGCGGTGACGGCAATCCAGGGCATGACGATTTTGGCGCCCTTGAGCTTTTTGGCGCGCAAAGTGTATTGGTGCTCATTTTCAATGACTTCAGCGCCCAAGGCCCGGAAGCCGGCCAAAAACATATCAATCGGCCGCTGGCCGATAACGCAGCCGCCGGGGTGAGCCATGGTCACTTCGCCGACGCGCGCCAGCAGCGGTCCGGCAAACATGACCGATGCTCTTAGCTTGCGGATCAATTCCGGAGTCGGCTCGGTCTTGTTTATTTTTGCCGGATTGATTACCAGCCGGTGATCGCTGCGCTCCACCGTGGCACCTAAATCTTCCAAAATTTCTATCAAACGATTAATGTCTTCAATATCCGGGACGTTTTTTATCGTACAAACGTCTTCAGACAGTACGGCCGCGGCAATTACTTTTAGAGCTTCATTTTTAGCTCCGGAAACGCTGATTTCGCCGTGTAGTTCTAGCCCCCCCTTGATGATGTATTTTTCCATATTTTAACGGTTTTTTTATTAGTTCAACTAGGTAATATCTTAGCATTTTTTATTAAAAAAATAAAGGCCAGAGTTATTGACCCGACTGGATAAATTTTGGCGGTAAAAAAGATGGAAAAAATCAGTAAAAATAATCTTTTGCAACAGTTTTGCTTTTCTGTTATAATCTAATGTGTATTGAATTAGCAAATAATTATGTTAAAGATGAAACAAATTCACTCCGTAAACAATGGCCAGAATAATAGGCGGGCAAGCATATCTAGCCGAGCAGCGCCGGCAACAAGGTCGCCGTTCCAGCCGCCAAGTGGCAGTCAGCCGGTAAGAAAGCCCTGCTTTACCGGTGCTTGTAAAAGCGGGTTGATTACGACCAGGATTTCCTTATGGATTGTCTCTATTTTTGTAATTATAGCCTTTGCCGGCGGCGTACTGGCCGGCGGCGGAGTTGATTTCACGCCCGCCAGCGATGCCGGTGGCAAAATAATAAATGATGCCAAAGCTAGTGATCAGATCATTATTAAAGGTTTAAATATTCCCACTTCCACTGCTACCAGTACCGCTACTAGCACTGCAAATTTGCCGGATTACTTAAAGAAGGATGTTAATTTCCAGCAGTTCTGGGAAGTCTGGAATATTGTCAAAGAAAAATATTACAATAAGGATATTCCGGATACGCAGCTTTTTTATGGCGCTCTGCAGGGGATACTCAGTTCGCTCGGCGATCCTTATTCTATTTTTATGACGCCGACTGACAGCAATCAATTCCAGCAGGATCTTAAAGGTAATTTTGAGGGCATCGGCGCTGAAATTGCGATCAAGAATAATAATCTGATAATCGTGGCGCCCTTGCCGGATACGCCGGCAGAAAAAGCTGGCTTAAAGCCCAAGGATTTAATTTTAAAAATCAATGGAACTAGCACCAAGAGCATGACGGCTAACGAAGCGGTCAGCTTAATTCGTGGACCCAAAGGAACAAAAGTCACCTTGACAATTTTTCGAGAAGGGATGGACGCGCCCAAGGATTTTGAAATCACTAGGGATGCGATTACGGTCAAAAGCGTGACTTGGGAAATAAAAGACAAAGATATCGCTTATATCAAGATGCGGCAATTCAATGAAGATACGGTGCCCCTGCTTGACAAGGCCATCGTAGAAATAACAGCCAATAAGAATATTAAGAATATAATTCTGGATTTGCGCAATGACCCCGGCGGCTACTTGCAGTCGGCAATCGATGTCGGCGGAGAGTGGGTCGGCAATGAAGTGGTAGTTTCGGAAAAACTGCGCGATGGCAGCGAAATTAAGCACGCTTCCGATCGCTTTCCGCGTCTTGCCGGATATAAGACAGTAGTATTGGTTGATGGGGGCAGCGCCTCAGCTTCGGAAATCGTCTCCGGCGCCCTGCAGGATTGGGGCAAGGCCAAATTGGTCGGCACCAAGACTTTCGGCAAAGGATCAGTTCAGGATTTGGTGAATCTAGATGACGGCTCGTCGGTAAAGATTACTATCGCCAAATGGTTTACGCCCAAAGGGCGCTCCATTGACGAGCAGGGAATCGAGCCGGATATAAAGGTGGAGATGACCCCTGAAGATTTTAATAAGGACAGAGACCCGCAGCTGGATAAAGCCATCGAAATTATCAGACAATAATTTAACAACCCCCGCCCTCCTGGGCGGGGGTTTCTAAGTTAGCGCCTTGACAAAAACTATTGCCAGCGCCTAAGCGGAAGTATTATAATGTTTATATAATTTTTATTATGAAAGTGATACTTCTGAAAGACGTTAAAGGTTTGGGAAAACAAGGCGAGATCAAAGAGGCAACTGACGGCTACGCCCGTAATTTTTTATTGCCCGGAAATTTGGCGCAACCGGCTACCGCTGAGAATATCGCCAAACTGAAGCGCCAAGCAGAAGAGAAAACGCGATTGGCGGTTAAGGATCTGCTAAATGCCGAAAAAGCAGTAGCCAAGATTGACGGACAAATCGTTGAGATTAAGACCAAAGCCAATAGCGAGGGAAGATTTTATGCCGCTATCGGCGCTACGGCGATTGCTAAAAAGTTAAAAGACAAGGGCTGGGAAATAAAAAAAGAGCAAATATTGCTGGCGGAGCCGATAAAAGAAGAAGGTGAATTTACTGTTAAGATTAATTTGAATCATAATTTAGAGGCGGAAATAACCGTGATTGCTATTGCCGGTTGATTTTTCCTAAAATTATTAGGAGAATAAAGAAACGTCCGCTGCCTCTCAGGGGACGTTTCTCCTTTGTTAAATGATCAAGGCGCAAGAAACAAGGTACAAGATACAAAAAATAATAAATTCGATTATTAAGTAAAATACTGGTAATTAGAAATTTAATTTGTTTCTCGTATCTTGTTTCTTGAATTTTATAAAGTAACTAAGGTGACAAAATTTTATGCAAGCAAAAAAATCCCCTCAGGGGAGCAAGTATATTTTTGTAGTGGGTGGAGTGATGTCCGGGGTCGGCAAGGGTATCGCGGCGGCCTCCATCGGCAGGATTCTGCAAGCGCGCGGCCTGATAGTGACGGCGTTAAAAATTGACCCCTATCTTAATGTCGATGCCGGCACGATGAATCCAGTGGAGCATGGCGAGGTGTTTGTGACTACCGATGGCGATGAGACCGATCAGGACATTGGCAATTACGAGAGATTTTTAGGCATAGAGATAGAGCGGCTCAATTATATGACTACTGGGCGCGTGTACGGTTCGGTTATCGCTCGCGAGCGTAATCTTGAGTATGGCGGTAAATGCGTCGAGGCGGTGCCGCATATTCCTTATGAAATAATCCATCGTATCAAGGCCGCAGCCAAAAAAGCTAAGGCGGATATTACCATTATCGAAATCGGCGGCACGGTCGGCGAGTATCAGAATATCCTATATTTGGAGGCGGCGCGCATGATGCATTTAGAGTCACCCGATAAGGTAATGTTTTTTTTAGTCAGTTATCTGCCGGTACCCAGCAAAATAGGCGAGATGAAGACCAAGCCGACGCAATTTGCCGCCCAAGCGCTTAATTCCGTCGGCATCCAGCCGGATTTTATCTTAGGGCGCAGCACTCATCCGATTGACGAGCCGCGCAAGCGCAAGCTGGCTCTATTTTGCAATGTCCAGCCGGATCACATCATTTCCGCGCCGGACATTGACGTGGTTTATGAAGTGCCGCTTAATTTTGAAAAAGAAAATTTATCCGCCAAGATTCTCAAGCAGTTCGGATTAAAGGCCAAAAAACAAGATATGAAGCAGTGGCGCCAGCTGGTCGCTACGGCCAAGAGCCAAATGCCGCCGGTGCGTATTGGCATCGTGGGCAAATATTTTGAGACAGGCGATTTTATTCTGCCGGACGCCTATATTTCAGTTATTGAGTCGCTCAAATACGCCTCTTGGCACAATAAACGCAAACCGGTGATTGAATGGATTAACAGCGATGATTTTGAAAAAGATAAGAAGAAACTGAAAGAATTGAAAAATTTTGACTGCTTGGTCGTGCCTGGCGGCTTCGGCAGCCGGGGAGTGGAAGGTAAGATTGCGGCGATTCAATTTGCCAGGGAAAATAAGATTCCTTATCTAGGACTCTGCTATGGCATGCAGCTGGCGACGATTGAATTCGCGCGTCACGTCTGTGGCCTCAAGGACGCCAATACTACGGAAATAAACCCGAAGACGCGTAATCCGGTGATTCATATCATGCCGGAGCAGGCGGCCAAGCTGGCGCACAAGCAGTATGGCAATACGATGCGGCTGGGCGCCTATCCTTGCAAACTCAAAGAGGGAACACTGGCTAGCCGGCTGTATGGAGAGAAGAAGATTTTTGAGCGCCATCGCCACCGCTATGAATTTAATAATGATTTCCGGCAAGTGATGGAAAAGAAGGGCTTGATTTTTTCCGGCACCAGTCCGGACGGCAAACTGGTGGAAATTATTGAATTGCCTAAGAAACTACACCCGTTTTTTATCGGTGTGCAATTCCATCCGGAATTCCTTTCGCGGCCGCTAAGTCCGCACCCCTTATTTTTCGGTCTGATAAAGGCGGCAAAACGATAGTTTTTATTGTTTTATGGGGGATAATAGATAAAACTTTAGTAGGTTTTATTGGTTTTTTTGTGCTTTCTATTGACAAATAGTGAAATGTATGCTATAATGGCACGATGAGTTGAATTGGTTGAAATTGAAAACTTGGCCTAAGTTGGCCCTTTTGAAACCGCCCTTGTCAATACTACGGCGAGGCAACAAAGGAGAAGACATGGGAAAAGGAACAGAACGCAGGTGGCCAGGCATCGGATGTCTAGCTGTTTATGCCATCGTGGCCTTCTCGGCCGCTTTGTACAACTCATATATGAAGACGGCATCGGCATCGCAACCGATGCAACCAGTACAGATTGTGGTGGTGCAGCCAGTGATTCTGCAGCCACCCAAATCGCCTGAGGAAGTTACGCTTCAGGCGCCTCTGCCGCCAGCAAACAAACCGGGGCCAAGAGCGTCTCTGCCGCCAGAACTGACAATCGGGTTGGAAGATGCTGAAGGTGATTTGGCAATGGCATATATGAAATACGCCAAGGCCAATAATCCGAAGCTGTTGGAAAGAGATGCGTATAGTATGGCACGGCAGTTTCTGAGCGAAGAGAAAAGGCACAATCTTCCCCAAGGAATACTGCCGGCGATAGCGCACGTTGAGTCGCGCTACCGGTTGCGGGCGAAATCCAAGGCCAATGCCTACGGTCTGATGCAAGTTCAGCCCAGAACGGCTTTATTTGTCGACAAGAAGTACGATCTGGGGATCCTGAAAGGCCTCAAAGCCGAGCTTGATCAGATCAAGCCGGGCAAGCTGGCCAAGGGCGCGTCCCTGAAAGCCCGCAAAGCGAATTGGCGCAAGTATGCAAATTCGCGCAAAACAACGGAGAAGGAGATTGTCGCCAAAATCATTCAGCCGGAGAATAACATCCGTTTGGGAGCGGCAGCGCTTCGCTTCCATTTGAAAGTCGCCGGTGACCTTCAGGGAAGTCTCGAGGGTTATAGTGGCAACGCCAAGAATTACGCCAACAAGGTTCTTACCGCTCACAAGACGCTGCTGGCCAAAGGTAACGGCTAGTCAGTCGTACACATTTTTATTCGCCCCAATGCATATTGCTGGGGCGGATTTATTTTTGACAAAATTATTATTATCCGTCGGAGTGATTTAATTCTGTCATTTGGCTAGGGAGCTTTTTAGTTAAATTTATATAAAACAAAACAATCCTCGGAAAAAACCGAGGATTGTTATAATAATTTATTCTACATTGACGATTTGGGCGTATTCCAGTTTGCCAGTGAATTTTTTGACTTTCTTTTTGACGAATTTCACGGCGCCGGAAGCGGTGGCGAAGACGCTGTCATCTTTGCCGACTTTGGTATTTTTGCCGGCGCGGTATCTGGTGCCGCGCTGCCTGACTATGATGGAACCAGCTTCCGCCTTTTGGCCGCCGTATAGTTTTATGCCTAAGCGTTGCGCATTGGAATCTCGTCCTAAACGCGTACTGCCGCCCGCTTTTTTATGAGCCATATTTGCGCTAGTTATTATTTATGGTTACATTGAATATTTTAGCTAATTTTTGATTATTTGTCAATAGTTTTTTAAAGCACTATAATTAAGCTATAAAGTGTTAATTAATAGCGGTAAAAAGACAAAAATATGAAGAAACTGGCGGTTTTGTTAATTTTGTTTATATTTACACAAATTATTATTGGATGCCAATGGCAAACGCCGGGTCGATTAGCCGGGTTATTGGAAGATATTGATAATAGTCCCACCGTATCCACGACTAGCTCAACCGCCACTGGCCAAGAGGCAAAAACAGTCAGTATGCCAGCCCCAGCCGTTGATTCGGCTGCCAATTTCTATCCGGACGCTGGCTTGCCGGCAGCCAGCTCCAATACGGAGATTGTTCTAACTGATAAATTAAAAATGAAGCTGTATTTGGTAGAAAAGTATAAGCCGGGACTTTGTTTTGGCGAGCCGGCAGGAGTTATGCGTGAAGATATCGCTCTGTATTTGCGGGAAAATGCCCCTATGGCCCAGTTTGTCCGCGAATATTATAAAATTGACAGCGAACTGGAAATTTATTTAAGAGTCCAGCAAATCGAGGGTATTAATCTCACTCGCGGACAGAATGGTAAGTATCTTTATCGCTTTGTCGATGGCCAATGCTGCGATCTGGCCACCTATGAAGGGGAGATTAATATCATCAATATCAATATTTTTGAAAATTTATTAAGCCATAATACTAAAAAAACACCATGCTAATAAAAAAAGCGCTTCTTTTAACAAGCATCGTTTTACTGCTGGCCGGATGTTCCAGTAGCAAGATGGTCACTGTTAATGTTCAAGAAGATTCTCTTACGGTTAATACCTCGACCGTTTCCAGCACGGCAGCCGCTGGCCAAGATATGAAAACCAGTTCTGAGGCGGTAAAAACAACCATTAGTACCACTAAAAAAACCGTAGTTGCTCCAGTTTCCACTAGCATCGCCAAAGAAGTCAGCATTCCGGCGGAAGTGCAGTGGCCGGTGCTTTTTGCCAGCCAAGCCCCGCTTACTAATTGGGACGCTCTCCATGAAGAGGCCTGCGAAGAAGCTTCAATGATTATGGCGGTGAAGTATTTTAAAAAACTGCCTTTGAATAATAATATTATGGAAGAGGAAATCCAGCGCCTAGTAAAGTGGGAAACGGACAATGGCTATGGCGTGGATCTAAACGCTGAAGAAATAGTGCGGGTGATGGCGGATTATTTCGGCTTTAATGTCAAGATCAGCCGAGAAGTTAATGCCGATCAGATAAAATATGAATTGTCTAACGGCAATCTGATCATTATACCGGCAGCCGGACGCGATCTGCATAATCCGAATTTTAAGGCGCCAGGCCCGATATACCATATGCTGGTAATCAAGGGCTATAATAGCAGCCAATTTATTACCAACGATCCGGGCACGCGCAAAGGCAATGGCTACCGCTACGACTACGCCGCCTTAATTGGCGCCACTCATGATTGGAACCAGAAATTAACCCAGCAAGGCGTCATGTCCGAAGAAAATATGAGATTAGGGGATAAAGTAATGATTATTGCCAGCCGCCCTTGACAACCCTTTTTGCAGTAGTATAATTATAATATCCTAGTATATTACTAGGAGTTATTCTAAAAGTTAGTTTATGATGTTTACCACTAAAACGGAGTATGGCATGAGAGCGATGACTTCTTTGGCCAGGAATAAGGGCAAAACGCCGTTGTCACTGGCCCAAATCGCCAAGGAAAATCATATCTCCGTCTCTTATTTGGAACAGCTTATGGCCAAGTTGAAGGCCAATGATTTGGTAAAAAGCTCCAAGGGCATGGCTGGCGGCTATAGGATTTATCGGCCGGCAAGAAATATCAGTGTTTTTGAAGTAGTTGAGGCTTTGGAAGGGCCATTATCGTTATTTTATTGCATGAGTGAGGACGCGCGAAAAATGATCTGTTCACGCGGCAAATGCCTGACCAAGCGCGTCTGGCAGGAATTGCAGAAAAATATTATCGGCACTTTGCGTAAGTTCAAGTTGTCGGATCTGATTTAATACTTTTTTTTCGATCAAACATATATGTATACTCAGAAAGTGCTGGATCATTTCCAGCATCCGCATAATCAAGGAGTGATAAAAAACGCCGACGGCATCGGCCAGGTCGGGAATCCGGTCTGCGGCGACGTCATGAAAATCTATATTTCTGTAGCCAAGGATAAAAAGGG
>CAIOLF010000050.1 GCA_903859075.1 Candidatus Buchananbacteria bacterium | reverse complement strand
TGCGTCGGCTACAGCGTCTATCGCCAGGAAGAGACCGATTTCGTCTCGCCCAAATACCGCCAGTTCATCGCCGATAGCAATCTCAAATACTGCTCCGCCGCCTATGCCGGCTGCGATGAATTCACTAATTTGGATAAGCTCGGCGCCGGCGCCGAGGCGCGCGAGTATTATGTCAGTTTCCGCGCCTGCCAAAAATCGGACGCCACTGATGGAGCCACTTATTATACTTGGGAAGGCAACGATGTCGCCGGTTATCAATTGAAGATTTACAAACTTAAGAAATCAAATGTGTCGGGAGACAATTCCCCCTGCACTTACATCACTTATAGCGGACCAAATACCTCCGTTTGCGGTAATAATAATGCTAATAATAAAGGCACCTGTACTCGCGATGAGATGTTTACCAATTCCGATTGCCGCGAATTCTATAATGCTTCTGACGGCGCGGTCTCTTATAAATTATTATCCAAGACGGTTTCCGTCTCGGACGACTGCCATCCTTATCGCCGCACCCAGACGCAGACCGGTGCCGGCGAGCCCCAGTCCGACTGCAATAACAAGCAAGGATATTGGAATGGCGAGGCCTGCGTTTATATGGCCATACCGCAAGAGGGACGCGCTTGCCCGTCTTCCGTCATGGGCTGCCGCGAGTTCACCGGCAATCGCGCCAATAACGTGCGCAATCTCATCAACAGCAACTTCGGCACGGACAGCGTCAGCACCTCCAGCTGGCAAGGCAAGAATCCGCTGGATCCCGCATTCGGAATACTTATCTCCACCGAGTCCAGTTTTGTCGGCGGTTATTCTATTTTAAATACTGACATTTCAGCTGAGGCGCAAATACGGTATCCGGTGAACACTTCCCAAGGGCGCGCCTACACATTAAGCTTTTGGGCCAAGAAAAAATTAGCCGCGGATGTTACCTTAGATGACATCAGATTTACCAGCGCCCCGGGAGCGGAAAATTCTTTCAGCCTGACCTCGGCCTCCACTACGGCCGGCAGCCTGATCAATAGCAGTCCCGTAGTGACCGGTGATTGGAAAAAATTCGATCTCGGTCCCGTCTTTATCACCAGCACGCCCGGCGATGATGAATTTTTGGAATTTCATACCAATGGCCAGCAGATTTATTTGGACAATGTGATCCTCAAGGAAGTCCGCGAGGATATCTTTGCCATAGATAATTCTTGGTTTACGCCGATCGCCTGCGACAATAAGCTCGGCGATCCTGACGGAGCCAAGGCGATCTCCGGGGCTATAGCCGGAGTCACTTGCACGGCCGCGCTGAGCACTTTCCGCGGCACGCGCTGCGTGCCCGGCGAAATGGTTGGCTGCGCCGCCTATAAGGACCGAGCCGACACGCTGAACTATTTCAAATCCTTCGCCAAGCTGTGCCGCCAGGAAGCGGCCGGCTGCGAGGCGCTCCTAGACACTTATAATTACGCGCCGGCTGCCGGCAAGGTGTTCAATGATGGCGATAAATCTTCCACGACGGTGCCGGCGGATGAAATGGTCTATCTCGTCAACGACCGCAAGTATGCCTGCCGCGACAGCGAGAAGGGCTGTACCGCCTATGGTTTGCCTCTGATTTCCTCATATGAAGAAGTGGCCGGCTATAATACCATTTATCTTTTGAATAATCCCGATTTATATAACCGCACTCTCTGCAAGTTCAACGAGGTTTGGTGCGACCAATATGTCGGCCAGACCAGCGTCCGGTATTTCAAGAATCCGCACGGTCGCGTCTGCCAATTTGAAATCAAGCGGGGTCAGACGGAAGGAAATTGGTATGTCGCCGGCACTGACGAGCTCTGCGCCTCGACGCTGGATCAGACGCTGGGCAAGGGCTATGGCAATCAATCGGATAAGCTCCAGCCGGTCGGAGTATTTAATAATGTCACGGGCGACGGACCCGATGTTACTGGTTATAATGGTTGGGTGGGTACCTGTCCGGCTTCGCAAAGCGGCTGCGGCGAGTATATTGATCCTTTGCCGGCCATTTACACGCCGATAAAAATAGAGTCCGGAATCGCCTCCATTAAGGTAAACACTCTTTATACTGTGCGCGGAGCCGCTAATATCAGCGGCAACGGGAAAGGAGATGATCGGTATAGTGCTATTGCTCCGGATCCTGCCCATGCCAAAATCGTTTATCCCGATAATAGCGGCGCCAATACGATCAGAAGATTTTATGTCTCCTGTCCGCCGGAGAAATATATTGACTGTAAGAATGAGAGCATAAAAATCAATATTACCGGCGGCACCAGTCCGGCACTGACGCGGGCGGGCGTGTATTATGCCTTTGCCGGCGAGCTGGATCGCAGCTCCTGCCAGGGATTGGCCAGCTTTGACACCGGCTGTGTCTTGTTCAATGAGAGGAACGCCATGGATTACGCTTCCAGCACTTCTTGGACCGACCGCGTCTCCAAATATTTCGCTTATGACGCTTACGCCACTTATGTCAAAAATAGGAGCATCACTTATGACCCGGCTGGCGACCCGTCCGGTATGGAAACCGCCGGCAATATCAATCCTACCGCGCCGCTCTCCGGCCAAAACGATTCCAATGTACTTATCAAAGTCAAACCCGACCGGACCTGCAATTCCTGGCTGACCTGCACCACTTATGAAAAGAAAGAAGATAATTCCACCAATCTTTTATTCGGCGCCCAGGATAAGTGCCTGGGAGTCGGGCTCTGCGATTCGTTAAATGGCCAGGGCGTCTGCGACCATTTCGTCTCCAATTCCTTAACATCCGATTACGATCATCTGCGCGATGCCAATAAGAGCGGCTATTCATATTTCGGCCAGGGCACCACCACCGGATATTATTCTTATGAGCTGATGACCCAGGAAGGCGAGTCGGCTAATATCGTTAACGGTAATTTTGAGTCGGCTTTCGGCAGTACCGGCGTTTCCGGCGTCAGCCGAGTGGGAGAGCTCAATAAGAACATCGTTTATATGCAGCCGCTGGGCTGGCAGGCGGGAGATTACAACTGCGTCGCTGGCGCCCTGGAGTGCTCTTCCGGTTATCCTCGCGCCCGCTATGATGATAAAATGAGCGGGGAGGAAGTCTATCTGAAGACGGACGCGCGCGCAGCCAAGGAGGGAAACAATTCTTTGCAAGTCAATGACGGCAACGCCGCCGTTTCCGAGGACGTTGAGTTGGATGCCAATACCGATTATCTGTTATCCGCCTGGGTCGATACTTCAAATCTCCAAGGCGCGGGAAATCCGCCGGAGCCGGCCCGGGCCGAAATCCAGTTGAGATTCCATGATAAATTAAACAGCCTTGTTACTGATGGCATAACACCGCTAACCCTTGACGGCACGACGGGAATTACTAAGATTGGCTACTCCAGCGGGGCTGATGCCGGTTGGTTTTTTGACTATTCGTCAGCTTCGCCATTGCGCATCCCGGTCGGATTATCGTGGAGACAGGTTACTTATCGTTTCCATACGGGACCCGATATCGCCAGGATGAATTTCGCCCTGATAAACCTAAACCCCGATTCGGCAAAAAATTATGACAATTCAAAATTAGGCGGCTATACGCTTTGGGATGATTTCCAGCTCAAGCCCCTGCTCAAAGTAAATAATAGAAAGCTGGTTAACCGTTCCTGCCGCATTTATCCGGATCAGGGCGCGGCCTCCTGCAAATATGTCAGCGGCGTTACTTCTTACTACGGCTTGTACGGCTATTGCCTGCTGGATGACCCGGCCAATCCCGGCCAGTGCCTGCAGTGGTGGCCGGTGGATAGCCTCAAAGGCGAGGTCATGGATGATTTCAATACTTATTATCAAGAACGGGCCCCGCTTTATTATTGCCTTAACAAAGCTGTCCATGACTTATCATTTTCCGGCAACAGCATCGGCTTGACGCTCAGCGATAAACTGCCCAGCGAGCTAAAAAACGCTTTCGAAGCGACGAAGGGGCTACAGACCACTCCTTTCTCCGTGAGCGCGGCGGCCCGGCCGTTTTTCCGCTACCCCTTTATTTATAAATTTGAGTCGACCGTTGCCGGCGTGGGCGTCGGTCTTGATAAGGCGCTCTATCCCTTTGCGGTAACAGGCCGGATGTATCCGAAAAGAACCTGCCCGGCATTGTTGGGGCTGATTTGTTTTTCGGCTGGAGGAGAGAACGTGGGTCACATCTCAGTGCCAACAGATACTTGTCAGAAGGATTGTGATGCTTGTAAGCAGAATTGCCTGAGTAAGGCGGATGAGTGTAATACCAAATGTGACAATGAAGGGAATCCTGTTGGTTGTAAAGGGCTTTGTGACTTTGCATTAGGTGTCTGCACGGGC
>CAIOLF010000049.1 GCA_903859075.1 Candidatus Buchananbacteria bacterium | reverse complement strand
AAAATAAATAGCCAAGGAGGCATCAAAGGAAAAAATGTTAAGCTGCTAGTGGAAGACGATCAATATAATACTCAAAAAACAGTTGATGCCTATAATAAATTAGTAAATATTGATGGTGCCAGAATTTTACTAGTAAATACTTATGGCGGAGTTTTTGCTATAGCCGATAAGGCCAAAAATGATAATGTTTTGATTCTGGACCCGCTTGATTGCAATAATAATCTGGTGTCTATCAATCCTAATATTTACTGCTTAGCTACCGAATCAGAGAGTATTGCCAAAGTGTTAGCTGGTGATATCAATGCCGCTGGTGCGAAAAAAACAGGCATTTTATATTTCAATAGCGATTCGTTCATGCCCTTAGTTAAAGAGGTATTTTTAGAAAATTTTAAGGGACAAGTGGTGATAAATGAAGGGTATGTCGCTGGCACGGTTGATTTCAAAACCCAATTAACCAAGGCGATAAGAGCCGGAGCACAAAATTTAGTATTATTGGGCTATGATGAGCTCGGTATCGCGATGAAGCAAGCAAGAGAGCTTGGATTTAAAGGAAAATTTTATGGTACTGGCACATTTACTAGTCCGGGACTACAAAAAGCATCGGCTGGAGCTTCAGAAAATTCTTTAATTGCTTTCTGGGATGCTCCCAAGGATAAAGAACCGGCAAAATCTTTCACCGCCGAGTTTGCCAAGAAGCAGGGAAGACCGGCAATTTTCGATTTGGCTTGTTATCCGACATATGACGCGGTCAATGTGATTGCCGAAGCAATTTCTAAAGGCAGTTCCAATGTAAATGATATTAAACAAAATTTATTACAGATAAAAGATTTTGCCGGCGTAACCGGAGTAGTTACTTTCTCTGCCGACCGATCGGTAAAAATTCCCGAAAGTATCCATATCTTAAAGAATGGCATTCCGGTGCCAGGCGATAAATAGTTTATTTGCCAAACCCCGCCTTAACCGGCGGGGTTTGTTTTTCTATTAATTTATGCTAAGATAGAAGCATAAAAATCAATATTTATGCTAGAGATAAAAGATTTAAAAGCCGGCTACGGCGGCATGGAGATACTTCATGGCGTCAGCCTGCAAGTGGCCGCAGGGGAGATAGTAGCCTTGATCGGTCCCAATGGCGCCGGCAAGTCCACAGTGCTCAAATCGATTTTCGGTTTGACGGAAATCAGCGCCGGCCAGATAATTTTCAAGGATAAGGACATCACCAGATTAAAGACCCATGAATTGATCAAAACCGGAATCAGTTTTGTGCCACAGGGGAGACTGGTTTTTGCTTCGATGACAGTGATGGAAAATCTGCAGATGGGAGCATATGTCATCAATGATCGGGAAGTCGTCAAACGGGGCATCGCTGATATTTTTAAGAAATTTCCGATTTTGGAAGAAAAGAAAAATCAGCGCGCCGGTAATCTGTCCGGCGGCCAGCAGCAGATGCTCGCTATCGCCAGAGCGCTGATCCAGAATCCACAGATGCTGTTACTGGACGAGCCGTCGCTCGGTTTATCACCCAAAGCTATGAAGGAAATATTCAATAAGATAATTGAAATAAAAAATGAAGGAGTGGCGATTTTAATTGTTGAACAGAACGCCCACCAAGCCGTCTCCATCGCCGATCGTACTTATGTATTAGAAAACGGCCAAGTGGCCTTTACCGGCGGCAAGGATATTTTAAAGAATGAAAAAATAAAAAACGTTTATTTCGGAGGAGAATGATTATGATTATGATTATGATACCAATATACTAATGGTACGAATGATACGAATGGCCACTAATAATCAATAACACCCTTTGAAAGGATTAGTATCCATTAGTTTCATTAGTATACATTCGTATATTAGTATCTTATATTAGTATCTTAAATCATATTTGTATGCCATTATTTTCAAAAAAAATCCGTACGCGTTTCGCGCCCAGCCCGACCGGCTACATGCATGTCGGCAATTTGCGCAGCGCCCTTTATGAGTATCTATTTGCCAAACAGAATAAGGGAATATTCTTTATTCGCCTGGAAGATACCGACCAGAGCCGGGAAGTGGCGGGCGCGGCCGAGAACATCCTAAAAGTCCTCAAAATAGCTGGGATTGAGCCGGATGAGGGAATTTGCCTGAAGGAGGGAAAACTCGCTGAAAAAGGCCATTTTGGGCCTTACACGCAGTCCCAGAGGCTCAATTTATATCAGAAATACGCCAATCAACTGGTAAAGGCAGGATTGGCCTATTATTGCTTCTGTACCGAGGAACGGCTGGAACTATTACGCAAAGACCAGGAGGCCGCCAAGCTGCCGACGCGTTATGATTTCCATTGCCGGAGCTTATTGCCGGAGGAAGTCCAAAAACGGCTGGATCAAGGTGATAAATATGTCATCCGCATGAAGGTGCCGGAAAATCGCGAAATAGAATTCGAGGATATGGTCCGCGGCAAAATCAAAGTCAATTCACGAGAGATAGATGATCAGATAATCCTTAAAGCCGATGGCTTTCCGACTTATCATCTGGCGCACGCCGTTGATGATCACCTAATGGAGACCACTCACGTTATTAGGGGAGAGGAGTGGCTGCCTTCCACGCCCAAACATATTTTATTATTTGAAGCGCTGGGCTGGGAGCCGCCGATTTACGCCCATCTGCCGATGATTTTAAATACTGATCGGACAAAGCTCTCCAAGCGGCAGGGTGACGTTGCGGTAGAGGATTATCTGGCCAAGGGCTATCTGCCGGAAGCCCTGTTAAATTTTATCTCCTTGCTCGGCTGGAATCCCGGCACGGAAAAAGAGCTCTTCACGCTGGACGAACTGATCAAAGAATTCTCTTTTGCCAAAGTCCACAAGGCCGGAGCGGTTTTTGATGTCAAAAAACTGGACTGGATGAACGGCGAATACATTAAAAAATTAGAGAACAAAATATTTGTTCAAGCGGCGATGCCATTTTTTGAAAAGTTTTTAACTGATAATAATTTTACGATTCCCGCTTACCTCGAAGCTAATTTTGACAAAGCGCTGCTGTTAGCACAGCAGCGGATTTCCCGGCTGGCCGAGGTAGGGGAGGGCATCAGGTTTTTACTGACGGAAAATCTGGGATACGATCCGGCCAAGCTGGTCTGGAAAAAATCAGATGCCGCTAAAGCCAAAGAAATTCTTAATTTATTAATTAATGATATTTCCGGCTACGCGGAAACTGATTTTACTAAGGAAAACTTTGAAAATAAATTAAAGGATTTTATAACTCGGAATAATCTGGCCAATGGCGACGTGCTGTGGCCACTAAGAGTGGCGCTTACCGGCGCCGATAAATCTCCGGCACCTTTTGAAGTGGCTGAAATACTGGGCAAAGAAGCGACCTTGAGCCGCCTCCGGCAAGCCATAGAAAAATTATAATGCTCCAACCCTCGCTTCTGGCGAGGGTTTTTGCATGGATTAAAATGTGCTATAATTAATATATGAAAAAAAGAGGAATAAAAAAGCTTACTTTAATCAGCGGGCTGATATTTGTTATCAGTTTTTTTGGCATTGGCTTAAGGGTTGATGTTTTTAATACCAAGGCCCAAGAGGCCGATTTAAGCATTGACGAACTGAATCGCCAAATAGACGAGCAGAAGGCCAAGATAGACAAGCTTAATGATCAGATAGCCGAATACAATAAAAACGTCAAAAGCGCCAGAAACGAAGCGGCTAATCTGCAAGGCCAAATCAAATTTTTAGATAATCAGATCGCCAAAACCAATATTGATATCAGCGCCAAAGAAGAGCAGCTGCAAGTCACTGAGCTGGAAATTAAAAAGATCCAGTTGGAGATTGCCAGAAATGAGGCCATGATCAAGCGCGACCGGGAGCAGCTTGGCGGCTTGATACGGCTGCTGGCCCGCTATGATAATAAGAATTACATTGAGATTTTGCTTTCCAACGAGACCTTTTCCGATTTTTTTGATCAAGTGAAATATTCGGAAGACATCCAGCGCGACGTCCAAAAGACGCTCAATCAGGTTCAGGAATTGGTGGTCAATCTTAGTAATGAGCAGAAAGATCTTGACGCTAAGCGCACGCAGCTGATGGATTTGACTAATAAATTAGAGCAGACCAAATCAGTCCTGGGCGATAAAAAGGATGATAAGACCTATTTGATAACCGAAACCAAGCAATCGGAAAAGAAATATCAGGCGCTTATTGCTAGCTTAAAAAAAGAGCAGGCGGCGGCCAATGGTTTGGTGGGGGCATTGGAACGTAAAATCAGAGCCAAGCTGGTAAGCGATAAAGACGCCAGATTCAATGCCTTGGGCACCGCGGCGCTTAGCTGGCCGTTGCGCGGGCCGATTACCGCGACTTTTCATGATCCAACTTATCCCTATCGCAGCGTTATCGGCGAACATTCCGGCCTGGATTTGGGCGTGGGAATGGGGACGCCGGTGGCCGCGGCCGAGGGCGGTTATGTCGCCAAGGTTGCTTTAGGCACGAAATGGTATGGAAATTACATCATGATTATCCATAGCAATAATTTGTCGACCCTTTACGCCCATTTGAGCAGCGTCGGGGTCTCGGCCGACCAATATGTATCCAAGGGCCAGATTATCGGCTATAGCGGCAGCACCGGATTTTCTTCGGGTCCGCATCTGCATTTTGAGGTGCGCTCCAACGGCGTGCCGGTTGACCCCTTGGGATATTTGCCTTAGAATATTAATATCAGGAGCCGCGAGAGCGGTTCTGACCTTAAAAATAAACAAAAAGTATGGACGTCTGCGTTAAATGCGGCCTGCCCATTGACGATTCCACCCGTTGCAGCTGCACGCCATCAGTGTGCTTCCATTGCTGCGCCTGCGAGCCCGATTGCGCTTGTGGCTGCGCCGATATGACGGATGATCTTCCTCCGGAAGAGGAAGATGAGGGATAGTCGGATATAATAAAAGAACTCCCGATTTTGGGAGTTCTTTTTATTTTTCACCACTATGAAATTTTTTATATACATCCCTGAGCCGCTTATTGGTTACATGAGTATAGATCTGCGTTGTGCCGATGTCACGATGTCCTAAAAGTTCCTGTACTGCGCGGATATCAGCACCTTGTTCCAATAAATCAGTGGCATAACTATGGCGTAAGGTATGAGGTGTAGCATCCACCGGCAAGCCAGCCATTGTAGTATATTTTTTAACCATTACTTCAATAGATCTGGGCGTTAATCGGCGATCATTATGAGTGTCCGTGCTGGGCCGATAATTTATAAATAGGGGAGGAAACATATCTTTTCTGGTCTTTAGGTATTTAGCCAGCCAAGACAAACACCTGTTGGAAAAATATACAGTTCGCACTCGTCCGCCTTTGCCAGAAATGCTCAATTCTTGGTCACTGAATTTTTCACCGGTAAGATTTTTAATATTAAACTGTCTTATGTTAAGCGAAGTTGTTTCAGAGACACGCATGCCAGTAGAGAAGAGTACTTCGAGTATCGCCCGATCACGCAATCCGTCAGTCTTAGTGATATCAGGCATCTCCAATAATGATTTGACTTGATCAAAATTTAAAAATTTTATCGCCTTATCTTTTTCTGTTAATTTTGGCAATTTGATTTTTTCTGCCGGCAAGCAAATTATGTCCTTATTAGTGAAATAATTGAGTAGATTCCTCAATGCTCGCAAATAATAGCTCTGGCTGGTCTTTTTAAGATACAGGCCCTTATAATTTTTTTTGCGTGATAAATAGAGCCGGTAGTCCCAAATGTGGTCAGGAGTCAGCTCATGGGGCTTTAAATCAATTAGCTTATGGTCACGCAGCCAGTCAATGAATACTTTAAGGAAATTATGATAGTTTTTGGAGGATATGGGGCTTAAACCTTTTTCTACCTCGCAATATTCAAGAAACTGAGAAATATGTTTGATTATAGGTTTTGTCGATTTTTCCATATGTTTTTAGTTATCGCATAACGGTTATCCCGTGTTATACGATGTTAGCTATATTATATAAACAATTCCACACAAAGGCAAAGGGCGGTTATCCACACCGCCCTACTTCATAAAGACCTTGTTGCCGAATCGCAGGTCTATATATTCTAGTTTATTCTTATCCGGAACTTTTTCTTTCAGGATCAGCTGCAGATTATCTATCGAGGTCTTAATATCGCTCTTGGTGTCAAAATAGGCCTTCCAGCCCTCGCGAGCCACCAGATTAACCTGATCCGGTCCCCCGCTCTCATAGCCCTTGGGATAGAGGCCGACGGCCTTGAGTTGCTTATCAAGATCCAATACATAACCGATAATCTCTTTGGAAATAATATGATCACCAATATTTATCTCCGGCTGACTGACATTGAGTATGGGGAATCTATCCAGATAGCTGCTTTTTTGATCCTCGGGAATTTCTCTTTTAATGATGCCATCACCGTCAGCAAAATAGAATTTTTGATTATAAATAATGACATAAGAAACATCTTCTTGGAGGTTGATCTTCAGTGCCCGCCAAGCCCGCTTAACAGACAGTTGCTTGAGACGGAATTTGGCGTTAATATCGCGCGTAATGCCGTCTTTGTCCATAAACAGCATATTGTCAGCCGGCATGATCATAAAGCGCCAGCCGGAAAGTTTTTGTTGGATTAGCGGCTTAATCTCCCCTTCGGAAATAATATCCAGTCCGGAAATATTGATATTTTTAATTTTGAAGAGATCGCTATAAAAAACAACATAGATTAAGAAAATGGCTAAAATTAGCTGTAAATATAGCTTAGTATTGAATTTCCTCGGTTTTTTATCAAGGTAAGGATTAATAAATCTCTTGATTTGGTAGTCCTTTTTGATGTTTTGCCGCGATGGCTGATATGAGACATCATTAATCATCTTGACAATATTATATTTTTATACTATAATCTTTTTCAAGGTCGTGTAGGCCTTGTTTGGATATCTCAACGGGAGGAGAACAAAATGAAGCAGCATGTTTCCACCAGCGCGTTCGTGCAAAGCGATGACAGCGATGCCCGGGAATCAAGGATCAATGAGATCATTATAGCCGTGATGATTTTCCTGAAGGGGGTGGCTCAAAGCTATCAACACTCTCAGGGCGTCATCCCTGGGGAACATCCCCGGGATCAAGAGGAGGATCAATCGGGAAAACCCGATTTTCGGCGGGAAGTACACATCATCGCCGGGCAGATTGCCGAGATTGGTCTAACCTCGAGAGAGATTGTTGCCGTCTTCAGGAAAGCCCTTCTCAAGGCTGAAGTCACAATCAGCGGCTGCGATATGCTGCAAATTCTGGCTTGCGCCTTCGAGCCGGAGCTCGCGGAGACTGACGAGGCCTGCCTGGAGGAAATGTTCTCGACGGCCACCCGGTAGCCGGCCGCCTGAGACTATCCTTGATCTATCACACAGCTTGACTCAGCCAGTATCTTTTTAGATGCTGGCTTATTTTTTTACTTCAATTTTTTCAAAGCCGCAGAACGGCTGAAGCGCTTTGGGCACATTCACCGAGCCGTCTTCATTTTGGAATTGTTCTAGGATGGCTGGAATCAAGCGGCTGGTTGCCAGACCGGAAGCATTGAGCGTGTGGACGAATTCATTTTTGCCAGTGGCGGAGTTTCTAAATCGGATATTGCCACGCCTGGCTTGGTAATCCATGGCGTTGGAAATAGAGCTGACTTCTTTATATCCCTCCATAGAAGGGATCCAGACCTCAACATCAACCGTTTTGGCCATGGCCGATGTTGCGTCCCCCGCCGCCAACAGGACCGATTGATAATGCAGTCCCAATCCTTCTACTAATTTTTCGGCATTGCCGACCAGCTCGGCAAAACTGTCCCAGGACTGCCCCGGCTTGGCATAGTGAAACATCTCGATTTTATTGAATTGATGGCCGCGGATCATTCCCCGCTCCTCTTTGCGGTAACTCCCCGCTTCCCGGCGGAAGCAGGCGGAATAAGCGGCGTATTTGTAGGGTAATTCGTTTTCCGGCAGGATCTCGTCGCGGTGGTAATTGCCCAGCATCATTTCGGAAGTGGCATTGAGGCAGAGCTTGTCCTGGGTCCAGAAAAGATCATCGCGGAATTTCGGCAGATGGCCGGAAGTATAGGCCGATTGCTCGGTCAGCAAGAATGGCGGGATCATAAAAATATAGCCATTCCCCTGGTGGAATTTTATAAAATAAGAAAGAATCGCCCACTCCAGTATCGCTCCAGCGCCTTTATAAATCCAAAAGCCCGAGCCGGACATTTTGGCGGCTCGTTCGTAATCAATGATATCCAGGGCGACAGCTAGATCATAATGGTCTTTGGTGGCAAAGGAGAACTTTTTCTGTTTGCCATATGTCTTGATGACTTTGTTATTTTCCTTGCCGCCGGGCAAGACGTCGTCAGCCGGCATGTTGGGGAGTTCTGACATGGCGTTTTTGAATCTTTCCTCGATATCCTTGAGCTGTTCATCTATTTGGCTGATCTGCTCCCCTACCGCTTTCATTTTCTCGATGATTTCCGGGGTCGGCTTGGTCTTGGAGGCGGCATTTCTCTCGGCTTTTAATTCTTCTGATTTTTTTAATATTTCCCGGCGCGCGTCGTCCAGTTCTTCAATCACCGTCAGCGCTTCATTGAGCGCCGCCGCATCCATTCTCTTGAGCAACGCTGTCCTGACTTCCTCTTTGTGCTCGCGGATTTTATTGATGTCCAACATATAATTAGCTATTAACTTTCAGCTGTTAGCTGTTAGCTTTAATTTTTATTAAATAAAATTCTATTTTTCAATTATTTCTACTGAAGTGACTTTGACCGGCGTGACCGGCTGGGACGGTTCACCGGATGGGCCGGTGGTTACCGGAGCTTCGGCGATTTTATCCACAGCTTCCAATCCCTTAATAACATGCCCGAAAATAACATAGTTTTTAGGTAGCGGATAATTGGCATGCATGATAAAGAATTGGGAGCCGTTAGTGTTGGGGCCGGCGTTAGCCATGGCAATGGTGCCGCGGGTATATTCGCCGGTAAAGGCCTCATCTTTGAATTGGTAGCCGGGACCGCCGGTGCCGTCGCCTTTGGGATCACCGCCTTGGATCATAAAGCCCTTCATGACCCGGTGGAAAATGGTGCCATCATAAAAGCCCTTTTGTGATAGCCAGACAAAATTATTGACGGTAATCGGCGTTTCTTTGGCGTTTAGCGCCACCTCAATATCCCCTGCTTCGGTGTGCAGGATAGCGGTGTAAGATTTATTCTGGTCGATGACTACGGTTGGCATATTTGGTTGGGTATTATTAGTTTGGTTTGAAGTCGATTGATCTGGGTTGCCGGAGTCGGCGGATGGTTGGCTTCCGCCCGAGGCGGAGCTAGGCTCGGATTGCGGCGCCGATTGATCAAGGATCTGGCCGGAAACATCGGGATTCTCCATTGTGGTTACTTCGCCGCCGGAAGGGTTGGTATTATTATTTAGTTGCAGACTACAGCCGGCTAAAAATATTATTAATGAACTTACCGAAATAAATAAGAATGCTTTTTTCATAAATATTTTTTATTCTTTATCTTTTGGACGGAGCAGTGGAAATAGTACCACATCTCGTAGATTGTCCTGCTGGGTAAGTAATGTTACTAAACGATCAATTCCCATGCCCCAGCCGGAAATCGGCGGCGCGCCATGCTCCAGCGCTTCCACGAATTCATCATCCTTGCTCTGAGCTTCCTGATCGCCCGCTTCTTTGAATTTTGTCTGCTGTTCAAAGCGTTCTTGCTGATCTAGCGGATCAACCAGCTCCGAATAGGCATTGCACATTTCCCAAGTATTGACGACTAATTGGAAGCGGTCGACAATATTCGGATTGGCGTCATTGCGGCGAGCTAATGGCGAGAGATCGATTGGATGTTGAATTAAAAATGTCGGACTGATTAGTTTATCTCGTGACACTGCTTTGTACAGTGCATCAATCAGATTTCCTCTGCCTAAATTATCAATATCTTCCAAATTGATTTTTTTGGTTTTGATTTCTCGGCGCAAGCTGGTGGCATCTTTGAATTTATCAAAGTCAATGCCGCAATCTTTGATGATCAGATCGCGCATGGTGGCTCGCGGCCATGGAGGCGTAAAATCAATTTCCTTTGATTCTCCGTCGCGACCCTTGATTTTAATCTTACAGTCGCCAAAAAATTTATCCAGAATATTGCAGATAAGCTCCTCGGTGAATTTCATATTATCTTCATAATTCCAATAGGCCGCGTAATGTTCCACCATAGTGAAATCCTGAAGGTGTGAAGGATCCATGCCCTCGTTGCGGAAACAGCGGCCCAGTTCAAAAACTTTGTCGAATCCGCCAATGACGCATTCTTTAAGAAAGATTTCCGGCGCGATGCGCAAATAGACATCGGTATCCAGAGCGTTATGATGAGTGATGAATGGCTTAGCAGCCGCGCCGGAGGCGGTATTGCATAAAATAGGAGTCTCAACTTCAATAAATCCCCGGCTCCAGTAAAATTCGCGGAAAGCGCGAACGATATTTGAACGTAGCAGAAAACGGGCCATTGACTCATCACTGCTTATCAGATCCAGATATCTTTGGCGGTAAATGGTGTCGGTGTCTTTGAGTCCGTGGAATTTTTCTGGCAACGGCAATAAGGCCTTGCCCAAGAATTCATATTCTTTGACCAAAATGGAGATCTCCCCTGCTTTGGTGGTAAAAATCTCCCCGGTAACGCCCAAAAAGTCGCCCATGTCGACATTATTCTTGAACCACTGCAATTTTTCTTCGCCGATCTCATTGACATTGAGCACGGCTTGCATTTTGCCGCTCCAATCCGATACATGGCAGAAAGCGATTTTTCCCATGGAACGAATAGTGAGGATGCGGCCGGCGGTCTGTACCTTGCTCCCTTCTTTTAGTTTTTTGGCCTCGGCCAAGGATTGTTTCTTGGCAAATTTTTCCGGATAAGGATTAACGCCTGATTTCTTGATGTTTTGCAGGCGCGTTAAACGCGTCGCTTTCTCGTCCAAGGGATTGCTAATGGGAGTTTTATTGGTCATAGAGTGGTTGATTAATGAATAAATTTTACAATAATTCATTAAAATTTGCAAGAATTAAAAGACGCCCCCAGTGGGGCGTCTCTAATGGTTTGTATTTATTTCTTTTTCTTTTTGGGTTTATCATCGGCATCGCAGCGGTGTTCACGGATGGCATTAACCAATTTGACCGTGCCATCAATCAGCGGCGGAATATAGCTGGCGGTATTTTCCACTTTATCAACGACTGCCTCCATAATCCGATCAGCCAAGTCGAATTTTTTCTTGGCGCTAGTGATAATTTTTTGGAAGTCCCGCATGACCCAGGCGAAGTAAAATATCGCAAAGCCCAAACCAACGCCGACGAAGGCCAAAATAATAGCAAAAACTAACCAAAAAATGTCTAAAGTAGTATTAAGCATGGGAAAGTGATTAGAAATTAGAAATTAGAAATTAGAAATTTTAGAATCCTAATTTCCAGTTTTTAATTCCTACTATCCTATCTAATATTGATATTATACTCCTTTTTCAGCGCGTCAACAACTTTATTATGCACGGCCTGAACTTCGGGCAGAGTCAGGGTTTTATCGTCATGGCGGTAGGTGACGCGTATGGCCAGAGCTTTTTTGCCGCTTGCTATTCCTTGTCCTTTAAAGACAGAGAGGTAAGAAATATTTTTGATCATTTCCTGGTCGATTTTAGCTGCTGTTTCTTTGACTTGGCCGAAGGAGACATCCTCGCTTATTTCCATGGAGATATCCAGTTCAATGCCAGGGTATTTGCAAATCGTAGCATAACTGGGAGCGAGGCGGGCGGCAGCAAGCAGAGCGGCAAAATCTACATAAGCCACGGCAACTGATTTTTTAATGCTGAATCTGGCGGCTACATCTTTACTGATAAGTCCGATGCCGCCGATAATTTCCTCGCTCTTTCCGCCCTTCATGGCTTGAGAGTTATCGGACCAATAAGCTTCCTTCTTTTTAAAATTACCGAATTCATAATTCAAGCCCAGCTTGATGGTAAGTCCTTCCCAGATTCCGCGCAAGTCAGCCAAGGCCTCATCAGCGGAAGCGCTGACGCAAGCAATGGCGAGCGCCATAGTTTCTTCTGGCAGGTCGCCTTCATGCTTGAGATAAATCTTGCTCAGGTCAAAGATTTTGATAGAATTATAAAAGCCGGCATTCTCGGAAATTATCTGCAGCAGCCCAGGAATCAGCGAGGTGCGCATGTATTCAAAATCCAGCGACAGCGGATTGGCGATTCTGACGGCATCTATGGGATCAAATCCGGCATCCTTGATAATTTTTTCTGAAATGAAAGAGTAGGAAAATATTTCTGTCAGGCCGAAGCCTACTAGTAGATCCTTGACTTTATCCTCTTGTTGAAATTTATTGCCGGCGCTAAAATCAACCGGCAGCTCGCCGGGCATTAATTGCGTCGGCAAATTTTGGTAGCCGTAGATGCGCGCTACTTCCTCAATCAGGTCATGCTCCCCTTCCAGGTCATTGTCGCGCCACCATGGCGCCGTGACTTCCAAACTTGATTTTGTTTTAGCGCTTACTTTAAATCCGAGCGACTCCAGAATTGATTTTATTTTTTCAGTTTTTATTTTCACGCCCAATATCCTAGTAACATTGTCGGAGTTCAGCTTTATTGTCTTGGCTTTGAATTTATAGTTATTCACATCAATAATATCGTTGGCCATCTTGCCGCCGGCCAATTCTTTGACCAGCTCAATGGCGCGCAGTAGCGCCGGATGGACGCCCTCCGGTTGCAATCCCTTTTCATAAAGATTGGAAGCTTCAGAATGCAGATTCAGGGCTCTGGCAGTATGCCTGATAGAAACAGGATTAAAGTTAGCCGCTTCCAGCACGATCGTCTTGGTCTGGGCGGTAGCGGCGGATGATTCTCCGCCCATCACGCCGGCGACGGCGCAAGGATTCTCGCCATCGGCGATCGCCAGCTGTTCCGTTGATAATTCATATTCTTTGCCGTCAAGCGCCAGTATCTTCTCGCCTTTTTTGGCTAGGCGGACGATTATTTCATGGCCAGCCAATTTATTATAATCAAAAACATGCATCGGCTGGCCGAATTCCAGCAGGATATAATTGGTGATATCAACAAGATTGTTAATCGGCCGCAAGCCGGCAGCTAGCAGTCTCTGCTGCATCCACAGCGGGGAGGATTCCACTTTGACATCGGTCATGACCGCCGCGTCATAGCGCGGGCAAAGTTTCGGTTCTTTGACGGTAACAGCCAATTTTTTATTTTCGCCCTGAACAGAGAGATTCGGCTTAGGATCTTTATATAAGAATTTGGCATCAAGGATTGCGGCCGCTTCCCGGGCAATGCCGATGACACACATGGCATCAGGACGATTGGAAGTTACTTCCATATCCAGTATAGTATCGGAAATTGGCATCACTTTTTCCAGAGGCAATCCGACTTCAACGTAATCAGGCAAAATATAGATACCAGTATGATCGTCGCCGATGCCCAGTTCACGCTGGGAGCACAGCATTCCTTCGCTATCGATACCGCGCAGCTTGGCGGCTTTGACTTCCATATCCCCCACCCTGCCGCCGACGAGTACTACTGGAACTTTTTGGCCTTCAGCGATATTGGGCGCGCCACAGACGATATTAAGCGGTTGCTTGTCCCCTACTTTTACTTGGCAGACATGGAGTTTATCGGCATTAGGGTGCTGTTCAATCTTGATAATTTTGCCAACGACAACTTTATCGAAATTCGGTTTGATCTCGGTAATATGATCGACTGACGGTCCGGAGAGAGAAATTTTTTTGGCAAAATCATGAGCACTGTCAGTGAGTTTGACGTATTCTTTGAGCCAGTTGTAGGAGATATTGAGGTTCATAAAAATGTCTGCGAAAGTTTTGCAACCAAGCTAATTAGTCCAATCTTTTGATAGTCTTTGCTATATCTTCAAAATAGCCGAAGTCTTCTTTTTCGGTAGTGGTACAGCCCAATGATGACATGACAATATTGTATTTGGCGCCGAAGACTTCCGTCAGGCGATTTTCACATTCGCCGCCATCTTTCCAGGTAATCACATCAAACCCGCTAATTTTCTTTTGCGTCACCGTCTCAGGCATGGTGGCGTTGGCTTTGATGATACCAAATTCATTTTTAATTGACCTCGCTTCGGTAAAGTTTAGGTTGTAGGCTGGCGTTTTTCCATTGGTTGGTTCCAGCGACATTACCGGTCTTAGCGGTCCGAACAGTAAATATATGCCAGCGATACATTCGGGGCAATCAATCTTTTGATAAGGTTCTGTGAATTTGATTTCCCAGCCCAGCGCCTTGCTGCCAAAGAGTTTGGCGTCGCCATAAGTATCAATCTGAGCTGGTGCAGTACTAGTAGATGGGATGGTGGATGTAGCAGTCTGCTCCAGCGGCTGATTTTGTGCGGCTGGTTTATTAAAACATCCGGCCAGAACAAAAATAGTGATTACGGGGATGATTAAAAGTATCTTTTTCATAGAATTAAAATTGTTCATTAAATCGCAAATCATTCTTATATAGTAACCTGATATCATCAATATTAAGGCCAGCTTTCATGGTATAACAGCGCTCCACGCCCCAGCCGAAAGCGAAGCCGGAATATTTCTGGCTGTCAATGCCGCCGGCCCTGAGGACATTAGGATGCACCATGCCGGCTCCGGCGAGTTCCAGCCAGCCCTCTTTGCACATCCTGCACTTGCCGCCGCCCGCCTCCGCTCCGCTTTGGCGAGGCAAGTCTTCCGATCGTCCGGTGCCATGGCAGAGACCGCAAGAAATATCCACTTCAAAGCTCGGTTCGGTGAATTGGAAATGATGCGGGCGCAATCTGATGGTGCGATCGGCGCCAAAGAATTTTTTAACAAAATAATCCACCGTGCCTTTCAGGTGAGTGATATTGATATCCTTATCGATTACCAGTCCCTCGAATTGATGGAACATCGGCGTATGGGAGACATCCATCTGGCGGCGATAGCATTTGGAAAGGTTCATCATGCGAATAGGGAGTTTCCCCTTCTCCATCTCTCTGACTTGTCCCGATGAAGTATGCGGCGTCAAAATCCGTTTGCCGAATTCAACCAGCTTTTGGGAGTTGGCCGGCAGGTTCATCTTGATCGGCTTGCTGTCAATAAAAAAAGTTTCCCACTCGTCGCGAGCCGGATGATCGCCCGGCATATTGAGAGTTTCAAAAGCGTAATAATCCCAGTCTACCTCAGGATAACGCTGGCGCTGGAAACCGATGCCTCCAAAAATAGAAGCGATTTCCCGGATAGCTTCAGTTATCGGATGCAAGTGCCCGATTGGCGGCAAATTACCAGGCAAAGTAAAATCAAAAGAAGTTGATTGTCCGCCACTAGAGAGTTTGTGGCGCAACAATTCAATTTCTTCTACGATGGACTGTTTTAATTCATTGGCAAATGCGCCGATTTCCGCCACTTCTTCCTTGGCTACTTCTTTCAATCCGCGCAAGATATTATTAAGCAAGCCGCTTTTGCGGCTCAAGTATTTGTTTTCAATTGCCTCCAATTCTGCCGGAGATTTTACTTTCTTAATTTCTTGGCTGAAATCAAGCTTTAATTGGCGCAGCTTTTCTTTCATAATGGAAATATTTTAACATAAAAAATCATTAATAGTCAAATAAAAACCATTTAACCATCCAGCCATTTGTCAAAAGTTATTGTCGAATGGTTTGATGGCTAAATGGTTGAATTATCATCATCGCGAGGTAACATGATATTATTCTTTTTAGCAGTTAAAAATACAAATTCTAGTCCGGCGATGGCTATAACCAGGATCAGCAGATTCCACCAAGTCAGAAAATTCAAGCTTTGCAAGAAGAGAACTCCTATGATAATTAAGGCAAAGAAAAACGATTGGCGAAAAGAAGTGCCGACGAGCAGCTGCTCTATTGCTACGTGATTGAAAATTTTACGGAACAAAAAACTGAGAAGAAAGAAAGTGCCAAAGAGAGCCAAAAATAAACTGCCGTAAAAAAGCCCCAAGCCGAAATTGCCGCTGTTAGTGGGGTCGATTTTTAGAAGCACTAACAGCCAGCCGGCCCAACACGCTAGAGTAGCGATGAGGACGATAATTAGAAGATGGATAAGCTTCATAGTGCTTTAATTATAGCATAATCAGACTAAATCCAAAATTAAAAGCCCCGTCAGCGGGAGCTGGCGGGACTCGGAGAAGGGTAAGTCATCTATTATTAATCGCGCTTAGAGAGAGATCCTAAAACGTGTTTAGGCAAGCTCGATTTCTAACAGGACGACATAAAAACCTTCCCTAATAAAAAATTATAACATTATGATATAGAAAAACAATGATTTCATTGATTTAGCTGTGGATAAGTATTGTTGGATTGATTTGCTTGCGAACTTCCGCAAACAGATACGAATAAGGCTTAAGGAAGGAGGTAATGGCCGTGTTATGATTTTGTGACCATCTCGTTCCTCAGCCGTCTCCTCCTAAGAGGTAAGCGGACAAGCATACGCCTCACTCGCATCTGGCTGCGGAGCTCGCTGTTTTAAGGGCCTCTGTTTCTGGGCGGTAAACTCAGAATTCCGGGCTACCGCCCAAACAGAGCGCCCTCAAATCGGGGCTGCTCCTAACATGGCGTTTCCGCCACGTTTATACGTGCTACTTCAAAGTCTGTTGCTTTATTATTTCAGTTGTTCAACTAGATACTTGATTAACCCGTATAAATGTGGCAAAAGGCCAGTCAATTTATATATAAATTATTTGTAAATAACCCCCCTGCTTTTAGCAGTTTCGTTATTTAATAGAGTATTATAGCATACTTTAGATACTTTGTCAATAGAGTAATAAAAAAATGGCCATTTTTGGCCAAATTTAGAGTATATTAATACAAGAATTTTAAAATCTATTTTTTAAACTCGCAAATATAATTAAAGTCGCAGAACTTGCATAGTTCACCGGGCTTGGGAGGAAAGTCGCCTTGTTTTATATCCTCCACTACCTTGATAATCTTTTCTTTGATCTTTTCTATTTCTTTTTCCTTGCCCAAAAATCCGATCTCTCTCCCCTCTTCCAGATAGTTGAATACCAGCTCTTTGATCGGCTGGCGCAGCAGCGTTTCGGAAGCCAATTGATAAATCAGCAGCTGTTCTTTATCCTCGGATTTTAATTCTGTTTTTCCTGTCCCGGTCTTGTAGTCAATCAGCCGCAAGCCGTCGGGCGTCTCATCCACGCGGTCAATAGAGCCCTTGAGCCAGATATCGGGAGTGATTTTTAAATTGAAAGAATATTCCAAAAATTTGACATTGGGCGGGTCTTTTTTCCAGGCGTCAAAAAATATCTTCAGTGACTTCAATCCCCCGTCATAATATTTTTGCAAGGTCGCCTTGTCCGGGTACCAATCATGGATAAAGGCATCGGCATAGATTTTTTTAAGCTGTTCAAAATCCGGCTCGGCTGATTTGCTCTCCCCGAATAAATTGGACTGGCCGTTATTTTTCGCGGTGAGCACTTGCTGGAAAAATCTTTCTAGTGTCGTGTGCATAGTTTTGCCGAAGGAAAAGGACGGCTTGCCTTTGATCGGGATTCTCAGAATCATCGCGTAGCGGTATTGGTAGGGGCAGTTTTCAAAGGCGCGCAATTGCGTGAAGGAAAACTTTTTTTCACTATCCGCTAGTTCTTTTTTAGTCTGCACTTGTTGTTTTGTCCTGGGTAATTCCTTTTCAATGTTTTTGGCGTTTAGCGCTTCCGGTACTAGCTTAAGCCCGGTAGCTCCCAGTTCAATTAAAAATTGGGAGAGTTTTTTAGCCCGGGCGCCGCCGTAATCAGTAGCCGAGGTAAAGAATAGTCCTTCTTTGGCGCGGGTCATTGCCACATACATCAGACGACGCTCTTCCTGCAGATGGAAATCGCCTTCGGGCATGATTTCTTTGACCAGCTTGGCCGGCAATTCTATCGGCTCGCCTTTAGCAATAGTCGGAAAACGCTTATCCACCAGATTGGCGATAAAGACGTATTTGAATTCCAAGCCCTTGGCCGAGTGGATGGTCATGATTTTGACGCAGTCCGGACTGGCATCTTCGCGGTTGGGAGATAATGATCCTTCCTCCCCTGCTTCCAGCTCCAATTCTAATAAATCTAAAAAACTCTTTACGCTCTGGTCGGGATTGGATTTTTCAAACTCGCAAATTTTTTTATAAAATTGATTCAAGTAACTCAACTGTTCGCGTTTTTGGACGGTTTCGTTTTCCGTCAGATATTTCAGATATCCTGATGACTGCAAGAAGTCCTGGATTATTTCTGAGGTTTTTTTATCCTTTGTCATCGCCGAATGCTTGGCGATTAACGATACGATCCCGGCTAATTTTTTTTTACCTTCGGGACTTATTTGCGGCAAGGCGGCGACGGAACCGATCGCCTCATAGAGAGACCAGGTTTTCCGGCGCGCGGCATTGCCTAGATTAATGATATCGGCCTCACTGATATTAAATATTGGCATTACTAATGTCCGATACATTGCCGGGCCTTCGTGGTAGTTATCCAGCAGTTTCAAATAGGAAATCAAGTCTAGTACGATGCGCTTGCCATAGAGCCCGCGCGATGCCACGACCTCATAAGGCACTTTGGCTGTCTCCAGCGCGTAGGCGAACTGCTCGGCGCTGGCATTGGCGCGTACCAAAATAGCAAAGTCCGACCAGGCGGTTTCTTTTTCTTTATTATATAGTTCAATAATTTTATTGATCGTCAGAGTAATCTCTTCATCCAGTGATTTGGCGTGCAAGTGCTCAATAATTCCTTTCTCCCCGACATTGGCTGTCAGTTTTTTGCTGAATTTTTTGCCGTCCGATTGATGCTCGGCCAACTTGACTTCCAGGCGGTAGGGATCGTTTTGCTTGATAAAGCCATAGGACAAATCCAGAATATCCTGCGTGTTGCGGTAATTCTGGGTCAAAAAGATTTCTTTTGATTCTTTATAATCATCCTTGAACTGCAGGATATTGGAAATGGACGCGCCGCGGAATTTATAGATTGACTGATCGTCATCGCCGACAACAGTGATGTTGTTGCCGGGAGCGGCCAGCAGTTTGATCAGTTCGTATTGCGCAAAATTCGTATCCTGGAATTCATCCACCATGATGTATTTGAATTGCAAGCGGTACTTGGTCAGCAGATTTTTTCTGGTCTGAAAAAGTTTGAGGCAATAATTAATCAAGTCGCCAAAATCCAGCGCGTTATTTTCCACCAATAATTTTTGGTAAATAAAGTAAGAGTTGGCAACTTCCTCCTGTTTGATGATTTCTTCGGAGAGCAATTCTTTCAGCTCCGTTTTGGATAATTTTTTGGCCTCATCTTTATCAATTATTGAGCTGACAAAATCCGGATTGTCATTATTTAGCTTTAAGTCCTCAACATATTGCAGATAGGCCTCCGGCGTGACGCACTCGTCTTTGGCGCGGGAGAAATGTTTGATGAGCGCGTGGATGAATTTGGTCGGATTGCCCAGCGGCTTATAATATTTGAGATTGAATTTATCCAGATTTTGGCGCACCAGCATCCACTGCTCGGTTTCTGAGAGCAGTTTGAATCCCGGCGGCAAGCCGATTTCCAAACCATGCGCTTGCAGGATTCTTTCGGCGAAGCTGTGGAAGGTGGAGACCCAGAGATCCACATAGCCATAGGGCAACAGCCGACTAACACGGTCATCCATCTCCCCCGCCGCTTTTTCGGTGAAGGTCAGAGCCAGCACCTGGTCGGTGGTGAGATTCTTTTCGGTAATGAGGTAAGCGATGCGGTTGGCAATGACAGTCGTCTTGCCAGTGCCGGCTCCGGCCACGATAAGCAAAGGACCATCGCCATGGGTGACGGCCTGCTGTTGCTGTTCATTGAGATTTTTTAGCAGTTCGGACATGGAGGTATTTTAGCATAATTATATTAATTCAAGCAAAACGCGTTTTTTTGTTACATATGATGAATGGTCCTTGTAGCATTGACAAATTACCCGATTTCTTGTAGATTGTCGCCAGTAGGCAATGAGGCGGGCAGGAACCCGCTTTAATCTATTAAACCGTACCTACAACTAAGAGGAGATGACAACGTGAAGGATCTCAAGGAACCAATTATTGTGGCGCTCGACGTGGATGATCTGGAGAGCGCCGGCAAGCTGATCGAAGAGGTCGGCGCGGAAGTTGGCGGCTTCAAAGTCGGCCTGCAGATTCTGACGCGAGTCGGTCCGCCGGCCGCGGTCAAGTTCGTGCAGGAGCGTGGCGGCAAGGTGTTTTTGGATGGCAAGTTCTACGACATCCCCAACACCACGGGCAAAGCGGCCAGAGCCGCCGCCGAGCTCGGCGTCAAGATGTTCAATGTTCACGCCTCGTCCGGAATCGACAGCATGATGGCCGCGGTGGAGAACAAAGGCGATTCCCTGGTCTTGGCCGTGACCGTGCTTACTTCGTTCGACGAGGAGCCCGGCAACTTGAGTCTCGGCGGCCCGACCAAGGTCAAGGTCCTGCAGTTCGCCCGCGACGCCAAACTGGCCGGTTGCGACGGAGTCATCTGTTCGCCTCAGGAATTGGCACTCCTCGGCAAGCGCCGGGAGCTGGGGCCGGATTTCCTGAGGGTTACGCCGGGAGTGCGCCCCGCCTGGGCCGACCCGAACGATCAGAAACGCATCATGACGCCGGGTGAAGCCATCAAGGCCGGAGCCCATTATCTCGTGATCGGCCGTCCCATTTACAATCCGCCGGAAGAAATCGGGTCGCCGCTTGCGGCGGTCAAGCGCATCCAGGAAGAGATTGCCATGGCTTGGGCCGCCTAGCAGTCCGGGCGTCCAGCCGACAATCTTAATACAAACCAAAACGCTAAGAGCAGAAATGCCCTTAGCGTATTTTTTAATATTATTTACTCGGGGACAGGGGCTCGAACCCCGATTAATGGCTTCAAAGGCCACTGTCCTACCATTAGACGATCCCCGAACATTTTCCGAACATTCATTAGACCAACCCGCTACGTTTCGCGTAGTGATGCAGGTGGGCGATCCCCGAACAAAGAAAACTATTATTTAGTTTTCTTATGCTTATTTTGCCATTTCAGTTTCGGCACCTTGACCCGCGGGTCGGTTTTTTTCTTTTTTGCCATAAAAAATTTAATTAAAAATTCTCCAACTGGAGACGATTATAATATATCATTATTTTTAAAATTAATCAAGTTCTGTCAGTTTACATAGTTACTTATTTTTGCTAATATTTAGCTATAATTTTTGTCTGTTTATGATTAATAAATCGCTCAGCGTCATTATCCCCCTCTATAACGAAGCCAAGCGGCTCAGCATCGCTTTTGCCGAGGTTTTGAAATTCAACAATTTAAATCTTTTTTCTCAAGTAGATTATATCTTTGTAAATGACGGCAGTATTGATCAGTCGGCAGTATTGATCAGTCAATTCATCAGCGCTCATTCGGAAATCAAAGCAAAGCTGATAAGCTACAGTCCCAACGCCGGCAAAGGCAATGCCGTCAAAACTGGGATGCTGGCCGCGACCGGCGATTATCTGCTGATGGCCGATACTGATATGTCCACCCCCCTCTCTGATATAGTAAAATTTTTTCCGGCGCTAGAATCTGGTGCCAGAGTGATTATCGGCTCGCGCAAGTCAACTGATTCCAATCTGACAAAAAAACAATCCTGGCCGAGGCGGCAAATTGGCAATATTTATGCCTTTATCTCCCAGTCAATTACTGGGCTTTGGCAGATAAAGGATTTCGGCTGCGGCTTTAAGCTGTTTGAAAAAATAGCCGCAAAAACTATTTTTGAAAGAGTGCAGACGGCCGGCTGGGTGTTTGATGTCGAGGTACTATTGCTCGCCAAGAAAATGAAATACCCGATTGAACAAATCGGCGTCACTTGGCATAATGATGAGGATAGCCGGGTCAGATTAAATTTTAAATCGCTAAGGATGTTAATTGATTTGATTAAAATCAGATTTTCTATATAATGCCAACATATGCCGTTTAATCTCAAATACCAAATAGTTGCCGATTATATCGCGCCTATAATAATATGAAAATGCAACTGATCAGACTCAATGGCTCGCCTAAAGTCTATGCCATCGGTGCCGACTCCAAGCGCTATTGGATTTTTAATGAAGAAACCTTCAATGTCGGCCGGGCGATGGGATTGTGGGGAGCTTTTAGTGAAGTGCAAGTGGTCGCTAGCGACAATCATGCCGACGGCTCGGCTATTTTGTTGGTAAAATAAAAACTGATAAAAAATCCGCCCGCTTTTAGCGGACGGATTTATATTTTATTACACTTTTAAATATTTGCCGATAGCCAGCATACTGCTGAAGAAATTAATGACAATGATGCCGATCAGCTGGCCGCCGAAGATCCAAATAATATTATGATTGAAATAGCTGACCAAATTGAAATCAACGCCCTGCAAGAATTTTGCCAGATAGGGCTGAATAATTGATAATAAAGGATAGATGACGGCTAAAATCACGACGCAGGCGATGACGCCAGCGATGATGCTTTCCCAGATAAACGGCGCGCGTATCAGCCAGTTATTGGCCCCCACCAGCTTCATGATGGAAATCTCGTTCTGATGGGTGAAAATGGCGATGCGGACAGTGTTGAAGACGATTAAGATGGAGATAATGGCAAATATTAAGCTGATGATGAGGGCGCCTTTTTTGACACTGCCGGTAATGGCGTTGAGCCGATTAATAATAAGCTGATGGTCGTCATAGCTTTTTTCTTCTATCAGATCGGCATAAGCTGGATTATCAACGGCTTTCAGGATTTCCGGGTAGGATTGAAGGTTTTTTGCTTGAATGACTAAAGTTGCGCCCAAGGGATTGCCCTCAAGTTCTTTAAGCGTTTCCTGAATGCTAGCATCATTTTGGTGCCGCGCCTTAAAATCATTTAAATTTTCTTCCGGCGATTTATAGATGATGTTTTTTACCTGGGGCAAACCCTCCCATTGATTTTTTACTTCTTCCACTTTGGCCTCGCGGACCGCCGGCTTGAAATATACCGAAATATCAACGCGGTTTTGCACCGCCACGATCGCGGAATCAGAAATGGCATTAATGATGATTAAAAAGTTTATTGACAGCAGAGCCAAGCAGATAATAAAAACGGTAGCCAGCGAGAGCCAGATATTGCGCCAGAATGATTGGAAGGCGAACAGAATGCTGCGGCCGAAAGTAAGTAGAAACATAGTTTGGGTTTATTAGGAGAGATTATATGAATTAGATTGGCAATAATTACTAATTTCTAATTAACCTAATTTCTAAATAATGACCAATAACCAATTTCTAATTTGTGATTTTAGCCATTGGGAAATTATTCAAAAATTAGTAATTAGTAATTAGAAATTTAAATGAAATATTTCCCCACTTTTTGATCCTGGATGATCTTGCCCTTTTCCATGGTAACGACGCGGCGCTTGATGGCATTGACGATCTCCTTATTATGGGTGACGAGCACGACAGTGGTGCCAAATTCATTAATTTTTAGCAACAGGTCAATAATATCCTTAGTATTAATGGCATCCAAATTTCCCGTTGGCTCATCGGCCAGCAGCACTTTAGGCCGATGGATTAGCGCGCGGGCGATGGCCACGCGCTGTTTTTCGCCGCCGGAGAGATTTTGCGGATAGCGATCAGTCTTGTCTTCCAAATCCACGATTTTCAGCACTTGCGGTACGATGTTTTTTATCCGGCTTCGGGGCGTGCCGGCCACCTGCAAAGCAAAAGCGACATTTTCAAAAACGGTTTTTTTTGGCAGTAATTTGAAATCCTGAAAGACCACGCCTATTTGCCGGCGTAAGATAGGCACATGGCGGCGCTTGATTTTGGTAATATCCCAGCCGCCGACAATAATCCGTCCGGAATCGGGCTTGAGCTCGGAGATGAGCAAGCGGACAATGGTGGTTTTGCCTGAGCCGGACTGCCCGACAATAGAAACAAATTCTCCCGGCTCAATATGCAAACTGACCCCGTCTAAAGCGACTGTCTCACGCTGGAATTTTTTAGTGACATTTATAAGATGGATCATATATTAACAGTTGACGATTAACATTTAGCAATTTACCCTGTTCAATGCCGCTATGCGGTATTGAACGGGGTAAACTTTAATAGATTGGAATAACTTTTACCTTGATGACGCCGGCGCCGGTTGGGGCCAAGACCTTGAAGGCCTCTTTGGACAAGTCCACTACCCTATCGGGATGGATTGATTTATCGGGGCCGTAATCTTTTACGGTAACGATTACTTCTTTGCCGGTATTTGCTCCAATGACTTTTAATTTGGTATCAAAGGGAAAATCGGTTGAAGCGGCAATCAGTTCCCCTCGGTATTTCGGGTGGACGTACCAGGAGGCGGTGCCAGAGAGCTCTTGATCGCCCAGGACGGTAAACATTATTTCTCTTTGGCCCGGTGGCAGATTAAAAATCATCTGGCTGGAAGAGGCGTCAATGGTAGTGGAGGCCGGGACGAATCGCAAGCTGGACCAATCGTAATAGTAGGCCTGCTTGTAGTTGCTGTCTTTGATTTTAATTTTGATTTGCGGCTGGGAGTTGAACTCGGCTGTTTTTGGATCAAAATTGAAATAATAAAGGTCTGTCTGGGGGAATAATTTTTCTGGCAGATTAAGCTGGCTGCCGATAGAATTCTTTTCCAAGATGTTCATTAGCTTTATGGCGATGGGCTGCTTTAGGGAATTCTCACTGAAATCAATAGCGACTATGCCATCAGGCGTTTTTATTGAAGAGTCGCCGCTAACCGGATTTTCCACCTCTTGGATAATGATAAATGACTCGGCTTGAGCCGGCATTGTAAAATGAAGAAAGGATATAATCAGGGATAGTAGCAGCAGTAGCGGAGCTGTTTTTTTAAGCATAACTATTGATTTAAATGCTAATTTACGCTATATTATCTATGGCTAAATTCACTGCGAGATTAGTTAAGCGGTTTAACGCTGCCTTCCCAAGGCAGAAAGACGGGTTCGACTCCCGTATCTCGCTTTTTAACAATTAATTTGCCAAGATAGCTCAGCTGGTAGAGCAACGGTATCGTAAACCGTGGGTCAGGGGTTCGAATCCCCTTCTTGGCTTCAGCGTAAATCCCGCCCAGTAGCGGGATTTTTTATTGAGCGAATTATTTAGCCAGCAGGAATAAATTGGCAACCAGCAAAGCGACAATGATAATCAGCAACAGGATAATAAAACGCAGCAGGCTTAGTCCTTGATTGGGGCGATGTTTTTCGTAGCGGTCCTTTTCTCTAATTTTTATGTCAGACATGACCACAAATGACTTTTGCTGTTTGGGCCGGTGTTCTTTTATTTCTTTTTCTTCTATTTTTGGCACAATTTTATTTTCAATATTTATCTTATTTTTTTCCGCCGCCGCCTCGATAATTATTGGAGCGGCAAAATTAACCTTAGGTGAAGGTTTTTTTTCACCGTCGATAGCGCCGAGTATCTCATCTTTTAGGCGCGTCTTTTCTTCTGTCGTTAAATTTGGTTTTTTTAACATAAGCTAGCGGAAAAAATATTGCCACCATTTGGCCGGATTGTCCGTTATTTTTTGCTCGATTCTTTTGGCGGGATTTAAGATATCAGGATCAAGGGCCGAGGGAATCACCGCCGGCTCGCTGCTGGAACTTTTATCGATTAAAATAATTTTTTCGCCTTCCTTTTTTAATCCCAGCTTGCTCCGGGCTTCTTTTTCCAGCTGGCTGCCGTTCTCCCAAGAACTGATAAGCGTATTGATTTCCAGGTTTTCGCTTTGCGTCTGGCTGATTTGCTGTTCTAAATCGCTGATCTTGCCGCTGATTTTGTGGCGGTTTACCAGCTCCCCGGCCAACCCGATAATAATCAGGATTATTAGCAGTAAAAGGAATAATAAGATCAGTCTGATGGCTAGCTGTTTTTTTTGTAGTTTTCCCCGGATGATCATATTTGATTATAACACAAATTAATCCTTATCGCCAAGCAACCGCTGAAATTTTTCCGTGCCGATTTTATTTTTTATTTTAGATAATAATTGCTCGGGATTTTGGCTGCTGCCGGCGTGACTTTCCAAATATCCTTCCTGCTCCGAGGCGATGATACTGACGGCATTCTTGAAATTTTTTATTTTGCTGATGACTATCTGGCTGTTAGTCTCCGGCAAAAAAATAAAAATATCGCCCAGCCCCAGCAGCGCCCCGCCAATGCCGCTCGTTCTCCCATGGACATCAGCGATTTTGCCCAGCGGCTCCTGACTGATGGCCCGATTAAAGTAGCCCAGCTGATCAATGTCGATGATTTTTTTATTGGTGACGATAAGGGAGGTAAAGTAGTAGCGGCGGCCGATTTTTAAAAGAATTATTAAAGCCAAGAGCTGGACCGCTGCAAAAATTATCAGCCCCAAATTTCCCCATTGTACCAGCGGATAGAGGAAAAAGAAATCGCCAAAAATCAAAATAATACAAAGCAGTAGTTGCCAAAACCACCGCCACATCGAAGGGCGCAGCAGCAGGATGATTTTTTCTCCCTCAGCCAGGAGGATGGTTTTTAACAAACGACGATTATTCATGGGTTTAGGCGGTTTTGATTTTTAAGTAACCTTTCTTTTTGATGATAAAGACCTGTTTGATTATTTCAATCAGTATCACCTTAAAGACGGCTAAAGAGACAATAATAGTCCAGTCGTTGAAACCGAGATTCACCGTCTTAAACAGCATTTGCATAAAGGGCACATAAATAGCGGCAATTAAGACAAAAAATGATACGACTATGGCGCCGACCAAGTATTTGTTTTTGAAGGGATTTTCGGTAAAGATGGAACTTTTTAGCGAACGCACGCTGAAAGCGTAAAGCAGAGAGTCAAATCCGGTAGCGGCAAAAATCAGGGTGCGGATATAGGTGAGATCATAATGTAATCTTAACATAAAAACAAACAAGCTTAGCAGAGCCAAGTCAACTATAATACTGATGGCAAAAATAAGAATTTTCATTTCACGATTTAGCAGCGGCTCAGTCCGCGCCCTCGGCGGCAGATTCATTATTCCTTTCTCGCCTTTCTCCGTGGCCATAGCTAGGTTGGGCAGGCCATCAGCCACCAAATTGACCCATAAAATTTGCAGGGGAAAAATCGGCATCGGCAGCTTCATGAGTATTGCTCCGGAAATAAGGATTATTTCGGTAAAGCTGTCAGAGAGCAGATATAAGACGACTTTTCTGATATTATCAAAGATGATTCGGCCTTGCTTAATGGCGCTGACAATAACTTTAAAATTATTGTCCAGCAGTACAATGTCAGCCGTCTCCTTGGTGACGTCAGTGCTCTCACCCAGGGCAATGCCGATATCGGCGGCCTTGATGGCCGGCGCGTCATTAATGCCGTCGCCGGTCATGGCTACTACCTCGTTCTGTTTTTGCCAAGCGGCGACGATGCGCAGCTTATGGCGCGGCTCGACTCTGGCAAAGATATCGATATCACGGATTCGATTTTTCAATTCTTGGTCATTCCAAGAGTCTAGATCGGACCCGAGCGCGATATTGTGGTCTATTTTGATGCCCAGTTCGGAAAAAATCGCTTTGGCCGTCAGCGGATGGTCGCCGGTCACCAAAATTGTGCGGATGCCGGCCTGCTGGCAGAGCCGCAGTGAAGCGGCGGCATCGGGACGCAACGGATCCTTGAGGGCGATAAAGCCCAAGAATGTTAAATTATTGAGCTCCTCTTCCAGTTTTATGAATTGCCCGGTCTTGTAAGCCACGGCCAGCAGGCGGAAGCCCTTGGCCGTCAGTGCCTGGAATTTCCTTTTTAAATCTTCCAAATCAGCGGCGGATATTTTTTTCTTTTCACCGCCAGCTAAGCGGAAGCCGCAGAAATTAAGGATTTTTTCCGGCGCGCCTTTGGCGAAGATATGGCGATGTCCTTGGCTGTTTTGCTCATGCAAAGTGGCCATGTATTTCTTTTCGCTGTCAAAGGGCAGAATCATTAGTTTGCTGTATTCCAGATCCAGTTTTTCTTTGTCATAGCCGGAGATGATCGCTCCCAAAAGCAAAGCCCTCTCGGTCGGATCGCCGATGATTTTTAAGTTGTCTAGGGCATCATCGGGATTCTCCACGTCGGCGCTGGAGCAAAGAATAGAGGCCTTGAAAATCAGTTCGCGCGCCTTGTCTATCTTTTTGGGGCTTGGTTCTATCAGATATTCCTGATCGGCGGTGATGATTTTGGCAATTTCCATTTTGCCCTCAGTCAGCGTGCCGGTCTTGTCGGTACAGATAATGGAGGTCTTGCCCAGGGTCTCGGCGGCAATCAGCTTGCGCACCAGCGCTTTCTGCCGGAGGATCTTTTGGATGCCGATAGTCAGCACTACGGTGACGCCGATAAGCAACCCTTCGGGGATGGAAGCGACGACCAGCGCCGTCACGGTCAAAAATATTTCTACCGGGTCAATTCCCGAACCCAATCCCAGAATAAAAATGGCCAGGCAGATTATGGAAATGATAATTGCTAAGAATTTTACTAGCCCCAGCATTTGCAGTTGCAGCGGCGTCCTTTCTTCCTTGGTTTCCTTGATCATCTCGCTGATCTTGCCAATTTCCGTATTTAATCCGGTCTCGCAGACAATCGCCAGTCCCTCGCCTCTGGCGACATTAGTGCCCATATAAATCATGTTATCGCGATCGGCCAAAGGGGTGCCGGCTTCCAGGGCAGTTTCTTCCTTATCTGACGGAAGGGATTCTCCCGTCAGCGGCGCCTCGATTAATTGCAAGTTATGAGCGGCAATTATCCGGCAGTCGGCCGGGACATTATCTCCCGCCCTGATGGCAATGACATCTCCCGGCACCAGATCGCTGGCGTCAAGACGCAAGCGCCGGCCATTATGAATGACGATGGCTTGCCGGCGGATTATCTGCTTGAGCTTTTCCATGGCCTGGTTGGCCTTTTTTTCTTGGAAATAACCAAAGCAGGAATTAATGATGATAATGGCGATAATAACACCGCCATCGGTAAAATGCCGCAAGAACAGCGAGACGACCGCGGCAAACATCAGGACATAAGCCAGCGGCGAGCGGACTTGGTTTAGGAAAATTATCCAAGAAGATAACGGCTTGGAGCGCGGCAATTCATTTGTTCCGAATTTTTTGCGCCTGGCTTGAGCTTCTTTATCGTCGAGGCCGCGAGCGGAGCTTTTAAGTTCTTTATAGACGTCGGAGAGCTTTAAATTGTGCCAGATTATTTGTTTCATTTGCTGACTTCAAAAATATTATTATTTTCATCAGTCTCAATTAATCTATTATTTGGATCCAAAATTAGTTTAATGCTGTTTGGCTTGGCGGAAAGATAATAAACTGCCGTATAGGTACCGCTTTCAAATTCCGATAAAGTCATCTGAGAGTTATTAGGCGGTTGAGCCCAGAGCGTGCCGGATTTTATCAGCTGTCCATCAATATAAAGATTGGCGTCGATGTTTTTT
>CAIOLF010000048.1 GCA_903859075.1 Candidatus Buchananbacteria bacterium | reverse complement strand
TCGCGATAGCAGCCCGGCCGTTATTCGGCAATATCTAAAATTTTTAGCCGCTAATATTATAGCTATCTTGCTTAATTTGGGAGTATTATTCGTTCTGGTGGATTTTTTTGGCCTGGATGATATAATTTCTAAAATAATCGCCAGTATCGTCGTGGGCTTGATAAATTTTGCCATCAATAAGAAGTGGGCCTTCGGTGTTAGGCCGGGGAAAGCCAAGGAAGCCATCTGATTGCCTTTTTCGCCAAGTTTTGGTAAAATATAGCTAGATTAATTAAATTTTAAATTTAGGCATATGCCCATAAAACGAGCTATTTTTGATAAGAAGAATATTCTGATCATCGGCGGTGCCGGCTTTATCGGCTCCCATCTTTGCGATGAACTAGCCAAGATTGATAAGGTCATCTGCATTGATAATTTTTTGACCGGTTCGGAGGGCAATATCAGCCATTTATTGGAGAATCCCGATTTTAAATTTATCAATCATGACATCGTTAATTTTATTGATTTGGAAAAGCAGGCGGAACTGCGTAATTTTAAGATAGAATTCCAGGGTTTGCAGGAGATCTATTATCTGGCTTCGCCGGCTTCTCCCAAAGCTTATTCCAAGATGCCGATTGAATCATTGCTTGATAATTCCGTCGGTTTGCGTAACGCGCTGGATTTGGCGGTAAAGTACAAGGCGCAGTTTTTTTACGCCTCCAGCTCCACGGTTTACGGCGATACTTCCGGCAAAAAGCTGATCCAGGAGAATTATGTCGGTCCGTCGGATCATTTGGCGGTTCGGGCGGTTTTTTCCGAAGCTAAGCGTTTTGGCGAGACTCTGGTGCAGTCTTACCGCCTCAAATATGACATTGACGCCAAGATCGCCAGGATTTTCAATTGTTACGGCCCGCGGTTGAAGCTCAGCGACGGCCGGATGATTCCGGAGATGATTCGCCAGGCGATAAGCGGCGAGGACATTATTATCTATGGCGACAAAAACAGTTTTGGCTCGTATTTTTATATTAATGATTTAATCAAGGTTATCACCAAGCTGATGCGCAGTCCGGAGTTCGGTCCGGTTAATCTGGCTTCCGACTGGAAGAATACTTATAGTGAAATCGCCCAAAAAATCATTGCCATTACCAAGGCGCCGGTCAAAATAAAATACGAGAAACCGCTGGATATCATGGGCGAGCAGCCGATTGCCGATATTGCCCTGGCCAAAGAAGCGTTGGGTTGGTTTCCCGTTGTCCTATTGGATGAGGGGCTCAAAAAAACCATTGATTACTTAAGCGCTCAGAAGGATATCGAGGAGCCGGAGCAATTGATCAAATAATTATGAAAGTAGCGGTTATTATTCCCGCCAAAAATGAAGCTAAAAAAATCGCTGAGGTTATCAAGGGAATAAAAAATTCGCCGGCGGCAAATTATGATGTGGTGGTCATCGATGACGGCTCTACTGATGATACGGCCAGAATCGCGACTGAAGCCGGAGCAATCGTCTTGCGGCATCTGATCAACCGGGGACAGGGCGCGGCAATCCGCACCGGCATTAATTATGCCCTCAGAAACGGCCAGGGAGCGGCTGTTTT
>CAIOLF010000047.1 GCA_903859075.1 Candidatus Buchananbacteria bacterium | reverse complement strand
GTAGAGTTAAGTCCGGAGCAAAAGGAGCTTTTTGGCCGAATGGCAACCTTAATCGATGAATTTAAAATTAAATATAAAAATATCACCGAGCGTAATGGTTCTAGTCTAGAAAAGAGGGAGGAAGAGCTTATTAGCTTATTTACAGAAACAATAACTAAGTTTGATCCTGAAATTGCAAAAAAGCTAAGTGAATACCCTCTTGTAGATATCTTTTTTACTCATTTACTCGGAAGGTATAAAGACAAGGGCGGTCCGGAAGAACATGAAAAAGCTATGAAAGAATCCAAATTAGAACTGTATACCTTTTTAGAAATATTCAAATTATGTTCAATGGTCTCTGGCCTGGAGAGTAATGAGCAAAAAAGAAAACTTATCAGAGAAAAGTTAATTGAAAATAAACAGATGCTTAACTTGTTATAGAAGAGATCATTTAGCAATGCTACCACATAATCCTGGCATCCGATAACTCCCTCTATTCTCTTTAAAAAAAGTTATAATCTCGCCTGCCTGCCGGTAGGCAGGTCCACTTTCTCCCGCTTTTTCCCGAAATCGCCTAAATGGCGATTTTTTGATACAATTTAATTATGGATAAAAATCTCTACAATCTCATAAAATCCTCTCAATCAGTGTTAATAATAGATTGTTTGTATTAATTTAAAGACAAAAACATGACTGACGAAAGCGCCATTCTTTCCTTTTTGGATTACTATCAATTGGCTGATGCCAAATCGAAACCGATCAATAACGGCTTAAGCAGTTTTGCTTTTATGATTGCCCATAAAAGTAAAAAATATATATTAAAGATTTACAATGAGGACTCCAATATTGAAACTGAAGTGCAGTTTGGCGATTATCTCCGTGGCAGGGGCGTGCCGGCGGCAAAGATAATCAAAAATTCAAAGGGCCGGCTGGTATCCATAATTGACGGCTTAAGCGGAGCTTTATTTGAATTTTGCGATGGGGAACAAATAAAATGGGGCGACATCAGTTCCGCTTTTTCTGAAAACCTGGCTGAAATTGCGGCAAAGATGCATCTTTTGATGCTGGATAATGCTCGGATACCGGGAAAAGATTATCATGGCTGCGAAATCAGCCCAGCGGCCGGCTTATCAAGCATAAAAATCATCCAAAAGAGCGAAGAGATAAGCGACGCGGTCAAAAATCTTGTTTTTTCCGATCTCCGGCGGGGATTGGTCCACGGCGACCTTACCCGGCAGAATATCTTGGCGGCCAAAGACAGGAACAAGGTCAAGGCCATCATTGATTTTGGCGATGCCCATTATGATTATCTTGCCTGGGATCTGTCTGTTTTAATCACTCACATATTCATAACCAATACATATGGAATCGATTGGAAAGCGCTTTCTGCCTTCATTAAGAAATATTATTCATTATTTCCGCTATCTAAACAAGAAATTGATGCCATTATACCGTTTATGAAAATAAGAAACCTCAATTTGGCAATTGAGGTGAATCGTTTGGCGTCGGATAATAATAAAAATACTAAGGAGCTTATTTCTATAGAAAATTCAGTTATGGAAAAACTGGATATCATTAAAAGCAATCAGAAACATTTGCTGGAATCATTAAAGAATTAGCCCGATTAAAATTCGTTATTTTACCATTCCCAAGGCAATCAGTCTTTTCCTTATTTCATCGACTCTTGCCATAACCCCGGGTATTTTGAAAGAAGGAATTTTTTCCATTTCCTTTTGGCCGATTATTCCTTCGGTATAAAGATTCATCATTTCATACTGGATAATGCAATAAGAACACGGCTCCGGCTTGCTTGCCGGAGCATAATTTTTGTTGCTTTTAAAAATTTTATCTATCTTTCGGGAATTATCAAAAATATTGCCGATCATCGGTAAGTCATCAGTGCGCGTGCAGGCGCCAATATCTCCGTAATTATCCACTCCCATGACGTAAAACGGCACGTAGCAATTCCAGTTTCTGCGCCCGTTTTCCATCACATCTATCAATCTCTCCAAATATTCTTTCGGCGGCAGGATGTCGCTATAGAGGTCGTATTTACCAATGACTAATTTTTTGAAATCCTGCAGCTGATCATCGCTGAAATCCAAAATCGTCCTGGGTCCGCCCCGGACCGGCCGAGGCACTAGCACGAAATTTTTTGCTCCCTTGAAATATCTGAGCATTATTTCAAAGGAATTCGTATTATATTTGGTCAAGACGCAATTGATTTCCAGGCCGATATTATTTTTTAGGATCTGTTTGATATTGCCCAGGATTTTCTCGACGGCGGTGTCATTGCCATTTCTGGCAAAATTTGTTTTTCCGGATACGCCATCCAAAGATATTTGGAAATATACGTTGCCAAGCGCCGCCAGCCGGTCTATTTTTTTCGGAGTCAGAGCCACGCCATTGGTGAGCAGCTGGATGGCGGCATAATTTTTATTGATGCTTTCTATAAAACCGACGATGTCATCGTAAAGGAATATTTCTCCGCCGGAAAGCTTCAGTATCTTGTAATCAGCTATTTTCCCCCACTGCCGCCAGCACCTCTTTACCCAGATTAAAAAAGTCACTTATTTTCGGCCTCCACGGAATCCTCTTAGAAAGATTTTGATTATCCCTGATGCGCTTTTGCCAGCAAACCGGCATCTTGAGGGTCTTATCGTCGTTAAAATTGAGACGGAATTCGGAAGGATAAAAACCTCCGCAGTATTTGCAGCGTGAATTGCAGAATTCATCGAATATCCGCTGATCATTGAATACAAATTCGGCTTTCATTTTTATCCTTGGATTATTATTTTCAGATCAACCAATTTATCCAGCATCTTCTTAAGGCTGGAGAGCCGTATTCCGGCCTTGGATTTTATTTCTGGCAATGTCTTGGCTTCCCGGCAGGACTTCAATATCTTTTGTTCCGATCGGTTCAGTCTGAACTTTTGCAGCTTTTTATTTTCGTATAAATAAACGACGGCGCCATAATCGGCGATTAGCGGAGTGATGAAATATCTCACGCCTCGTTTTTTTGCCTCCCAGGCAAACTCGTATTTTTGCTTCCCTTTTTTCTGTAAAAGATTGCCATAATAGGAAAGATAAATTTGCGCTATCCTCTTCAGATTGTTCTCTTTTTTTATGATGTTCCGGGATATGAGCAGATCTTTTTGTATTTCTTTTTTATTTTTCAGGATCTTGACCACGTTAGAGAAGATATCATCGGCATCCGGCTCGCAGCTTCTGATGGCCGGGAATTTTTTTGATAAATCGGCCAAGTTCCCGAACTTGAAACACGAGACCGGCGTACCACAGGCTAGCGATTCCAGACATACCTGGGAAAACGATTCCGGCAGCAATGACAGGGAGATTGTCAAATCGGAAATCGCGTAAAAATATTTCATGTATTCGGTCGGCACCCACTGGAGGTTGATCAGATTCGGTATTTTGAGATTATCGACTCCGTCAAAAGTCGCCAGGACCAACAGCTCCGGATACTTTTTTGAAAGCAGGCTGCAAAGCTTGGGCAGGAATACTTCGCCCTTGTCCGCATTTACCCGGTGGGGGAAAAAAATGATGGGATAACTGCCGGGTTTTATTTCCAAGGCATTATTGAATTCTTTTATTTTCGCATAGGCGATTTTTGGGGAAACCCTGCGAAACATGTCGCTATCGATGGCCCTCGGTATGGTAATAATCCTTTCGTTGAGGTTGCTCCAAGAAGTCGCGTTTTTCAGCACGGTCGCTGCAAAAGCAGAGGGGGCGATTATCGCATCCCATTTGCCTCCGATAGCCTTATCCAAATGGCTTCCGATATCGGCGGTGGCGAAAATCACGTCATGTAGATGATTTATCACGACCGCCTTATTGCCCTCCAGATAAGGGAACGTGAATGACGAAGTATGGACATTGAGGATATCCGCATCGTTGGCTTCAGTCACTATTTTTCTAATAATGCCGTAGCCGTTAAGCCTGATAAAATTTATTCCCTGCCATTTGAATTTATCGCGCTTGTCTTTTATTGTCCGGCTTAAAATATTCACCCTTTCTACATTCTTAAGTTTGGCGAAGTACTTGGCTAAGGCGATAATCGTCCTGGCTTTGCCGCCATATTGCATGGGAAATATTTCCGGCTCGTCGTCTAAAAAGCTAATTTTCATTTTTTTGATTTAATTATAAAATAATGTTGTGAAAATTCCGTTGCCTTAATGTTGTCGTATCTTTGGCCTGATGCCGCCGCCCTAAAATCTTCTTTTATTATAGCTAACATCTGCTGCCTGTTGACATCATCAAATTGAGATCGGTAAATAATAATCAAGTCGGCCATTACCTCGAGGTATTCATCGGTGGGAATATAGAAATCCTCAATTGCCATTTGTTTTTTTATTTGTTTTAACCTGTCGAAAAAAGCTATTTTATTCCTGGCATACGGCATGTCTTCATAGAGGACAAGCTTGAATCCGTGTTTTGAAAATCTTAATGATTTGATTGTTGCATCAAAGGCAACTGAATGATCAATGTGCCCCTGGACTGCCATCGGGCATAGAACCGTATCGATTTTCTCCATGCTTATCTCTTGGGCCAGCCGTTTTGCCAGATCGTTTATCAGCTTATCCTGGCGGTAACTTTTGGGAAAAGTCTCGCTATTTTCCCCAAGGATTAACGAAGAGAGTCCCCAGGATTGGAATTTTTCACCAAGATACCTTTCAATAGCTATCAGAGATTCTTCAATCCTTAATTTTTCGTAGCGGTCCTCCGAAATATCGACTTGCCGGCGCCAAGGGAATTTTTTAATCGAGGTTTTTGAAAAAATATTGAGAACGCTGATGCTGGCTCCCTTAGCTAAGGCATTAAGGGCATAGCCGGATGCCGATAAGGCGAAATCGTCCAAATGGGGCTCGATAGCCAGTATCCTTTCCCTTATCTTTTTGCCTTTTTCAATTGGCTTTTTGAGGATTAAGATTCCTTCATCAAATAAAACCTTATTCCGCGGCTGGCTGCCTGGTCGCGTACCTTTTAAAGATAAGTACCTATAATTTCCAAGATAAAAGACGGAATTATTTTTTATTTTGAAAAAAGGGAGTTTGATTACTGGCTGAAGCATGACTTATATAAGCTAATATTTTTTTTGGCCCAAGTGTCTTCCGAATATCTATCAAGCCATTTTTTGTTTACTTTTTTACAGCAATCCGAATTGACTGCTTTTAAAATCGCTTTTCCCAAAGCCGCCGGGCTCATTCCTTTAGCGAGGAACGCACAGCCATTCCCCTGGGCGATTTCCCGGTGGGTCGGTATATCCGACAGAACTGTTTTTTTGCCAAGCGCCAGTGATTCCACGGCGGAATAGCCAAAACTTTCATAGCGGCTCGGTAAGACGACCAAATCGGCTTTATCGTAAGCGGCTTTCATTTGATCCATTCTTATTTTTTTAAATATCAACTTTATTCCCAAGGGCCTGACTTTATTTTCCAGGATTTTTATAGTTGGTTTGTATTGGTCGTCAACCCCGGCGAAAATCACTCGGAATTTTGGGAGCTTAGTCCTTATGGCGATTAAACTATCCAATAGCAGATCCTGCCCTTTTTGCTTCAACTCCAGCCGGGATGGAACAAAAATATCCAGGCAGCCGTCACTTTGCTTTCTGCCACGGCTCTTTTTTCCGAAGAATGGCTGAGGCAAGGAATGCGGGATATCGACGATTTCTTTATTGAATTTTTTCCGATACTGGCTGGCGTAATATTTCGAGGGCATGATGAACTTAGTCTTTGATATCTTGTCATCGTTGATTATCCTGGTCATGATATTGAAGCTATTTTTTCCCCAGTTCTGATCAAATCCACCTTGATTGACGTGGATGGTAAAAACCCTTCTCTTATCAAAAGCGCAGAAATAAAAGAGCAAAGAGTTAAAATGTACGACATCATATTTGGAAAAATCGAATTTACTCTCTATTTTTCTGGCAAACGCTTGTAACGACTGCTTATTAAATTTTTTAAAGAATGTTCTCTTGATTGAATACTCGTCAAGTTTTTTTATTGAGGATAGATTTAAAGGCAGATAAAAAACATCATCTATGCTTATTTTTTTGCCCGAAAGCATGAGTACTTCACTGTCAATCGAAATTTTTTTCAGAGCGGAAGAAAGACAAATCACGTATCTTTCCGTGCCACCGATGGATTTTCTATCAATCGGCCACAAACTGATGTTTAATATCTTCATACATGTGATGGTCCTAAAAATTGCTTGCCAATTTTTGGAATTAGGACATTATTTTGTATTTATTTTGGGCATTAAATATTTTACGCCAAGTATTGAAAAATGTAAATAAGGGCCATAAACTGCACGGTTGGACAAAGCCTATCAAATCTGCTATATTGCAATGGTAAAAAACGAATATTCCGGCTCAAAGTTATCGCCGTGAACAAAACAATCAGAAATAAGGAGGACAATAGCAATGGCAAAGCAGAGGCCAGTAACTGACGAAGATCCCGAAGCCCTGCGGGCGATCAATATTTTTAGGACCGCCTACAAGCGAACCAAGCTTGACAAAGCAAAAGCGCAACGGCTCAACAAGCGAGGCGGCGAATTGCAGCAGAGAATCACGGCGCTAATCGCCGAACTGACTGTATCTGATAAGTCGGCCAGAAAATACGCTTCACCTACCGGCAGGGATCGTACTTGGTTCCCGTACGTTGAGTACGGCGGCGGACTCGTCAGAAAAGAAATGTACATAGACCACTAAAACAGCCTGGCTTGAGGCTACTCTACGATCAAGGGGCCGCGCTACAATATCGTGAAGCCCCTTCTTTTATTTAATAAAAAATTCATAGCGATGGAGGGCTTACCTTGAAAAAAGTTATAATCTCGCCTGCCTGCCTCTGGCGGGTCCACTTTCTCCCGCCTTTGCCCGCCGTAGCTTTAGCGAAGGCGGGAAATTCCAGTCAGCCTTTGAGGGCTGATTTTTGGTAAATAAAAAAGATGGCAACCTAATCGTAGATTGCCATCGTGTCGTAAATGTTGAGCCGGAGCTCTCCTATTTGTGTGTGGCGAACGGCCGGCACACGGTTGTCTTGAAATTGAGCCAGCGAACGTACCAGCTCAGATATTCCCGAGGAACCAACTCGATCTTGACAAGGTTAGGCCTCGTGACGAGCTGGCCGAGGGCCATGTAGCGTTTTGCCTGAGCGAGCTGGGCCGCTTCTTCCTGCTTGCGTTCCTGCGTCTGACGCCTTTTAAGCTGTTTCTGGCGCTGGTCCATGATTCGCGCCTTCTGACATTCATTGATCGACTGCCCAATGTCTTCCAATCGCTTGGAAACAGCGGGCGCCGTCTTCCGAATGATCACGAGGCCGATCCAGCCGATCAGAACAGCCACAGCAGTGCCGATGAGCACATACGAGCCGACGTACAGGATCGTGGGAATCCATTCCGCGGGAATCAACTTGATCAGTTTCCATGTAATGTCACCGATCGCGATGATGCCGAGCATGATGGGCGGGCAGAACAGCCGCAGAATCCACGTCCGGGGTTTGCCGTCGGCCTTGGTGGTAAACACCGAAGGGCCGTATCCCTTGAACTCGGTGGTCCAGGGATGACGCACAGCCCGCCATTTGAGACCGCGGCAGCCGAAGAGCAGACCCACCATCATGTAGCCCGCAAAAACCGTCGACCAGAAGGCCGTGGCGATGACATAGCCGATCGACCAGACCACGAGCCAGATCAGCTTGGTGCTGAAGGCCCAGATCAGGGCGCGGCGGCGGAACTCGCAGTCATTGCGGCTGGGGAGCGGATAACCTTCGTCAACCCATTCGCGGAGCCAGGCCGGTGGCTCTTTGGAAAAGAACTCCCGCGATATCTCCAGGTTGATAGCGGCGCGCCCGACAACCTTGCCATGACACGCTCCCTGGCGAATATCCTTGAAGTTGATGTCCCATCCACCACCTGCTTCATCCGAGGGTTTGATCGCGTAAGGGTCGCTGTAACTCCATCCTTCCCATCTTTTGATGAAGTCATCACATTGCTCGCAACCACCGGTATTACAAATGATCGTGCCCAGGATGGTATACTTGCCCGGGTGATCAAAGTTGTAATCGAGAATCGCGATTTGTTCCAATATGGGTTGGATAAGGCGAACCGCTTTGCCTGTTTCCTGGTCAATCACCAATAGCAGGACAAATGACTTCTCGGTCGCACCGATTTCGCGAATGCCATCGGCGATTGCCTGGGGAACGCGCCACCCGAGTTTGAGCCGGGGACTCGTGGCAACCCTCTCGGACACCAGCAACTCGAACGGTATCTCACTGCTGCTGGGGTTCAATTTAGTCGGCGCGGACTCTTTCCGCGCTGTCACTTTCTGCCCGACGGCTTTCTTGACGCGAATTCTCGGTTTGCCCTTTGCAGCCGAGGCCTTCTTCGCTGCCGGCTTCTTAGCGTTGGCTTTCTTAGTCGTGGTAGCCTTCTTAATCAAATTACACACTCCTTTCCGCTTTCTAGCGAATTTGTTGAATGTTCTTTCTCCCCCAATCGCAACTTCACACAGGAAATTACGGGGTTTTCCTATTTCCTAGGATATAACATAATAGTATGTTTAGTAAATTTTGTCAACATCTTAGTTTGGCATCCAATAACGCCCTTTATCTCCCTTAAAAAAAGTTATAATCTCGCCTGCCCGCCTCTGGCGGGTCCACTTTCTCCGCGACCATTTATTATTGACCAAATCGCCCTTTTAAGGTATGATTACCTTGCTCCTTATAAAGAGTATCATCTTTAAAGGGTTCTACGGCCTGCTGATCATGTCAGCCAAGGCCGCGGAGGTCTAGTAACTATAGAAATGTAGTCGAATTTCTAATTACTATTCATCAAGTTAATTCACTACATTTTATATTCATTATGCAAGGAACTATTAAAAAGAAAATGGACGATAAGCGTTTTGGCTTTATCGGCCGCGAGCCCGGAGAAAAGGACGTCTTCTTTCATGAAGATCAAACCAATGGCGAATTTGCCAATCTCAAAGAGGGCGACAAAGTCACTTTTGAGGTTGTTGAAAGCCCCAAGGGACCGGCAGCCGCCAACGTCCAAAAAATCACTGAATAAGATTATTCTTATCACTTTTCAAAAAGTCGCCGTCAAGGCGACTTTTTTGTAAATAAAAAAAGGCTGGCCGATAGCGCCGCCAATTAACCAACCAATTGATTTTTCCTTCCTTTTCTGCTACAATGAGATTGTTGTGCGAAACAAATTTTAACCTATTTATATGGTCCAATCCATCAAAAAAAGACGGGCTGTTCGCGAATATCTCAATGAGCCGATACCGGAGGACAAACTCGACCGCATTATCGACGCTGCCATGTACGCGCCGTCGGCCAATGCAATTTATCCCTGGGAACTGGTCGTCGTCACTAATCTGGAAACCCGCGAAGAATTGTCCAAAGTAACTCCCTGGTCGGCGCACGCCAAAGAAGCGCCGGCGATCATTGCCGTACTCGGACTGGAAAAGGACAGTCCTTATTGGATAGAAGACTGTTCCATTGTCGCCGAGAATATCTGGCTGCAAGCGACCGAGGAAGGGCTCTCCAGCTGTTGGATCCAAATCCGCAATAACAGTAATGCCGAAAAAGAAGTCAAGGCAATACTCAAGGTGCCGGATGACGTGCGCGTACTCTGCCTGATGCCGATCGGCGTGCCGGCCAAGCCGCTGCCGGAACACGGAAAAGAAGCTTTCAAAAAAGATAAAGTTCGGTACGACAAATACAAATAATCTCTCAAAAAAGAAGAACCGCTCGAGCGCAAGATCGCCTGAGCGGTTTTGTTTTTGTCTATCCGCCGTCTTTACGACAGCAGGAACTCCGCCGTTCCGTCCTCTATTAAATTGCTGACGGCAACGACGAACTCCTCGCGGGTGCGCTGCGCTTTACTTACCACCAAACGCAGCAACGCTTCCCGCCAGCCGCATCGCCAGATATGTCCAGCTCCCCTCGCTGCCTTCTTGAGTATTGCGAACTCTTCCGGCGGCAGACTTCTCTCAATGAGCCGCCCGATTCCCGTCCGACGGCCGAGTTTCAACTGAACTTCCTCGTCGATGCACTCCAAACAGGCCGTACTGCCGTCATCAAATCCTTGATGAGGAACGTCATGTTTTTCACAGTAGACGCCCGCCTCTATCCCGCAAGCCAGGCAGATGATCGCGTGCTCCGATTTGACATTGGGATTAACGATATGAGCACGCGCCTCCCGCCCGCATTTCTTACAAACATCCTCCAGCATAAAAGCCTCCTTTCCGTGTGCGCTTTGCCGCTTGACTGCTAATCACTACTCAGCGATATTATAATTATTATCCAAATTTGTAAAGCTGCCAATTTTTTTCCCATCCTTGACAAAGCCCCAAAAATATAATAGAATAACAACGTTAATTATTAAGGCGTTTTCCTCGGTTAATAAGCAATTATTATTTACTGGGAATCTCGCGACAGGAGATCGGCATGATCGACAAAAAAAAGAAAGCTCTGATCATTAAGACTTACGGCATCCATGAGAATGATACTGGCTCTTCTGAAGTGCAAATCGCGCTTCTGACCGAAGAAATCAAGAGTTTGACCAAACATCTCAAGACCCACAAGAAAGATTTTTCTTCCCGCCGGGGCTTGCTGCGCAAGGTAGCCGAACGGCGCCGCTTGCTGCGCTACTTGGAAAAAGATAATCCGGAGAGTTTTGACGAACTGGTAAAAAAATTGAAATTGAAAATCAAGAAGCTGGAGGACTCCAGCAAAATACTTGATGAAGTCATCGCTGAAACCGAGGATGAGGTAATTAAAGAGGCCGCTGTAATTGAAAAAATTGTTTAATAATATCCAAGAGGCGGAAAATGTCCGTCTCTTGTTTAATTCATAAAATAAACGCCGACGACATGGGAGTTTATTTATTTGAAAATAATCGTCTTGGAAAAACTTCCAAAACGGCTATCTTCAAATAATGCTTTACTGCCGCGGCAAAAGAAAGGACAACTATGCTGCCAAACAAAAAATTCGAGCTCGAATTCGCCGGTCGAAAATTGTCCGCCGAATTCGGCAAACTCGCCCTGCAGGCCAATGCTTCCTGCATCGTCCGCTACGGCGATACCGTGGTACTGGCTACCGCAGTCATGGGCAAAGAAGCCCGTTCGGGCATCGATTTTTTCCCGCTGACCGTGGAAATGCAGGAGAAAATGTACGCTGCCGGCAAAATCAAAGGCTCGCGCTTCATCAAGCGTGACGGCCGGCCAACCGACAACGCCGTCCTAGATTCGCGCATGATCGATCGCGGACTACGACCACTATTTAACCAGGAAATCAGAAATGAAGTGCAAGTGGTCACTACCACCCTCTCTTATGATGAGGAAAACTCGGCCGACTTGTTGGCCATCACGGCCGCTTCACTCGCCCTGCACGTCTCTGACATTCCGTGGAACGGGCCGCTCGCCGGCATCTGCGTCGGCCGCATTAATGGCCAGTTCATCCTCCATCCGACCGAGGCCCAACTCAAAGAATCGGATCTGAAATTGGTTTTTTCCGCCGGCGCTGGCAAGATACTGATGATTGATGCCGAAACCAAAGAATTGACTGAGGAAGAAATCCTGTCGGCGCTGGAATTCGGGCTGGATGGCGCCAAACCACTGCTGGCTTTCATTGAAAAAATCAGAAAAGAAATCGGCTTGCCAAAACAAGCTGAGAACGACCTGATTGAAATAGCTTACGCGGGAATGGAAGTGCCCCTAGCCGAAAAAAAAGCTGCTTTTGCCGAGGCTAAAAAATTCTTCGCGCCGCAGCTGGATAAATATCTTTTTAATCAGCCCCGCGGCACCAAGCGCGAACGCAAGGAAATCGCCAAGGAACTGCTGAAAGAATTCGTGCAGCAACTGGAAAAAGAAGAAAAACACGTTGAGATTATCGCTTACGTTAAAGACCACTTCGAAAGCTATTTGGAAGAAGAGGTGACTAAAGCGATTTTGGAACGCGACCAGCGCATCGACGGTAGAAAATTAAATCAGATCCGCCCGCTCGTTGGCGAAGTCGGACTATTGCCGCGCACTCACGGCAGCGCTATTTTCAGCCGCGGTGAGACCCAGGTGCTCTCTATTGTCACCCTAGGAGCTCCCGGCGACGCCCAGATACTGGATGAAATGACTGAAAAGGATACCAAAAAATCGTATATCCATCATTATAATGCTCTGCCCTACTGTTATGGTGAAACCGGGCCTATTCGCGGCGCTGGCCGCAGGGAAATCGGGCACGGCGCTCTGGCTGAAAAAGCTTTAATCCCCGTCTTGCCGACTAAGGACGAATTCCCTTACACGATTTTGGTAGTTTCCGAAGTCATGGGCAGTAACGGCTCTTCTTCAATGGCTTCCGCTTGCGGCTCCAGTCTTGCTTTGATGGATGCCGGCGTACCGATTAAAAAACCGGTGGCGGGCATCGCCATGGGACTGGCTTCTGACGGGCACAGTTACAAAATTCTCACTGACGTGCAGGATCTTGAGGACGGCGAAGGCGGCCTGGATTTTAAAGTCGCCGGAACTGCCGACGGCATCACTGCCATGCAGATGGATACCAAGACCGCCGGCCTTGATCTGAAACTCTGCGCCGAGACGTTGGCTCGCGCCAAAGAAGCGCGAAATGAAATCTTGGGAGTCATTGCCGCCACTCTCCCGGCGCCGCGCGCCGATCTCTCGCCTTATGCGCCGCGCATATTTACCTTCCGCATCGATCCTGAAAAAATAGGGGAGGTAATCGGGCCCGGAGGCAAAATCATTAATGAAATCATTGATACCACCGGAGTAACTTCCATTGATATTGAAGACGACGGCTTTGTCGCCGTTACTGGCATCGATCCGGAAGCGGTCAAAAAAGCCGTGGACTGGGTGCAAGGCATCGTCAAGGAAGTTGAAGTCGGTGAAATTTATACCGGCAAAGTCGTCCGCTTGATGGACTTCGGCGCTTTTCTAGAGATACTGCCGGGCAAAGACGGCATGGTGCACATTTCTGAATTTTCTGATCAGCGCGTCGATAAAATCACTGATGTCGCCAAAATTGATCAATTATTCACTGTCAAAGTCATCGAGATAGATGACAAGGGACGCATCAACTTATCAGTCAAACGCGCTAATCCTAGCTATGCCGGCGCTGACCGCGAGCCAAGAGAACGGCGCGGCGGACCGCGGCCAATGGGACGGCCGGATCGCAAATTCGGACCAAGAAGATAATCTCTGTTGAAATAGAAAAATCCGTCCCGCCCGTAGGCGGACGGATTTTTTTAAAAAACATTATGTACAAAAAATTAGCTGGCCGCTTAGCTAAACTCCCTCTCTTCTGGAAAATATTTTTCAGCGCGGTTATTGCCGCGGCTATTTTAGCGTTGCTCGCCTATTCGCTCTGGCTGCAATTTTTTGCCGACACCGTTATTGCCTGGACGCCGGATAACACGGTTTTTTATTCTCATCTAAGCATACCCCGATACCGCGGCAACAACTCCTATAATAAGCTGGCCGATTCCCTGCTAGCTCAAACCGGCATCAGCTCCACCACTGATAATATCGTCAAACGCGAATTGGCCTTTGCCTATCTTGCCGCTGGCGGCAAATATCAATCGCTGGTCTTCCTACGCGCTGACTCGCCGTATAAGCTGGAAAAAATGCTCCAAGAAAAAAAGATCGGCTACCGCCGCTTGAATCGCGAGGATTTTGTTCTGGGCCAATCGGAGATCATCAACTCTTTAATTAAAAATCCTCAAAACCAATTAATTGCCAAGACAAAAAAACATTTTTCTGCCTGGAGCACGCTCTCGCTCTATAGCGAAAAACAATTTATTACCGCTTGGCTGAAAGATAATTCCGCTGATTACTGGCAATATGTCCTGCTGGAACTAGCCGGCGGCGATGATTTATATTTTAACCTCTTTTCCAATAAAGAAAAAAATTGGGGCTGGCTGGGCGAGTTTAGAGGCAGAAAAAAAATAAAACTAGCGCTGCCAGCCGATAAGGATCTGATTTTTAATCTTTCTAATGCGGAACAAATGCCAGCGGCTCTGGCCTCGGAAAATTTGCCGTCTAATATCTCCCAAATTATCAACGAGGCTAATTATTCCTATGGCCTAGATCTAGCCAATCCGGCAATTAAAGAATTGGCAAAAAATAAAATCAGCGGTTCAATAAAAAACAATAATTCCACCGGTACCGGCTGGCTTTGGGCTGACAAGGAAGTGCTAGTGAAAATATCAGGGCGGCTGGATGACGCTAAAACTAAAACCCTGGAGAAAATATTAAAAAATATCCTGGCCAGGCAGAAACCGCAAGATAAAAAAATCCAGCTCCATGACGGTTCAGCCATCACTGAAAGGGTATTAAATCCGGAAGTGATTGAATTTTCCTCGGCTAACGGCCTAATGGCCTCAAACCAGCAATTGCCGGTCCGAATTTTTTATCAAACATCAACCGCCGGAATTGCCTTTTCCAACAATCAAGATCTGCTGCTAGCCACCAGCACCAAGACTTATAGCAATGATTTTATAAGTATTAAAACTAAATTATTGAACGGCCGGGGCTTCTGGAATTACTTAAAAAATTTCGAAAATCTTGAGGTTTATGACAACGGACAAGTTACAGTCAAATAATTTGTTTAAATTTAAATAAATATTTCCATACTGTGAATAAATTGTGAATAAATATTGACTACCTGTTAAATAAGTGTTGTTGATAAGTGGATAAACCAAAAAACGTGTTCATTAAATTGTTTAAATTTAAATAATTATCCGCCCAGTTGACACCTTTGACCTAAAGACAAAAATGTGCTATAATGGATATAGATCATAAAAAAAGCACCTTTAGACAACTTATTTCCAGGAAATTGCCATTAATTAACCGAATGGATGGCAGTTTTCTGTTTTTTACTCTGTATCGATAACCGCAAAGGACCGGGAGCTCACTTTGCACCAAATAATTCAGTGGTTAGAACAGTTGGCCCAAAATAAAGCGGCGCTGCCAAAACCAATATAAGGGTAGAAAACCGGCTTCGCTCCGAAGCGCCAACCCGGATTATGAACTTCTTACTTACCGCCTAAACAAAAATGGCGGTAGATAAGACAGATCCGCGGTCATCTAGGCGCAACAGCCCAAGAAATAATATATTCGGGGCGCTAGTTGCGCCTTTTAGTTTTGAAAAAACTTTACAGGCTCCAAACAAACAGCTATAATGCAGTCAATCTAGAGACGCCCTACGGGACGTCTTATGTGTTTCCCGCATAAATAACCAACTTCTATGGACCAAGAAACCATCCAAGAGTTCAAAAAACAACTGGGGGAAAAAAAGGAGCAGTTGTTGACTCAATTAGCTAATGTCGGCCATAAGGTCGAGGGTAAGGGCAACAACTTCGAAGCCAGCTATCCTGATTACGGCGATCCCGCCTCAATTGAGGATAGCGCCAATGAAGTCGCCGACTATACCACTAATCTTTCCTTTGAGAGAGATTTGGAAAACGAACTGCGCTCCGTAGAAAAGGCGCTGCAACGCGTGGCTGAAAGCAAATACGGCGTCTGCACCTATTGCGGCAAAGACATCGAAAAAGAACGCCTGAAAGTCCGGCCCGAATCGACATCTTGCGTCAGCTGCAAAAAAGCGATCAAAAAAGAAGAATAAATGTCTGCCAAAACTAAAATCATCTTAGGCAATCTCTTGGCTTTGGCCGGCTTCATCGCTGACCGAGTGATTAAATATTTTCTGATGCAAAAATTCCCAGGCCGGGAGTTTTTGTTTTTTGGCGATTGGCTAAAATTAAAATTAGCCTACAATACCGGCGTGGCCTTCGGCGTCCAGCTTAATTCCTATTTTATTTTCGCCGCTTACCTGGCCATCCTGATAGCGCTAATTGCCTTAGTCAGCGTCTGTTACCGCCGGCGCCAATTTACCTCCGCCATTGTTTTTTCCATTATTTTCGCCGGCGGCTTTTCCAATTTGCTTGACCGCCTTAAATTCGGGCGAGTCATTGATTATTTTGATCTTAAATTCTATAGCGTTTTCAATTTGGCGGATGTGATGATCGTGCTGGGAGTGGTGGTAATCATCGGATTAAATTGGAGAAAGAAAAAATAACTGTTATAATAAGCAGTAATGATTAGGAGGGAAATGGCTAAATGGCTGAATGATTATATTTCTCTGATAATCATCTTGCCGCTTGGCCATTTTTTATTTTTCATAATTCTTAATTCTTAATTTAATCGGATGTCTGTCAAAGTTCTTTCCGCCGCGGTCATCGGGTTGGACTGCGAGTTGGTGGAAGTGGAGGCCGACAATTCTCCCGGCAGCGGGCAAATCGGCATCTTCATCGTCGGCCTGCCGGACAAGGCCGTGGACGAATCCAAAGGACGGGTCAGGAGCGCGGTAAAAAATTCCGGCTTGGCTTTTCCCCGCGGCCATGTGACGATAAATTTGGCGCCGGCCGATCTGCCCAAACGCGGCACCTACTATGACCTGCCGGTAGCGGTGAGCTGTCTAGCTCAAGCAGATCAAATCGATTTGTCGCAAAATTGGCAAGGTAATCTTTTTGTCGGCGAACTGGCGCTCGATGGCTCGCTGCGCCCGGTTTCCGGCGTCTTATCCATCGCCATGATGTGCGCCGAGAAAGGCATTAAAAATTTATTCGTGCCGCAAAAAAATGCTCGAGAAGCGCGGCTAATAAAAAAGATTGATATCTATCCGATCAGCAACTTGTCACAGCTCGCATCTCATTTGCGCGGAGAACAATTAATCCCGGCTTTTACTGATGATAACTTTGATTATTTCTCGGCGCCGGAGACGCTTACCGACATGGCTTTTATCAAAGGCCAGGAACTGGCCAAGCGCGCGCTGGAAATTGCCGCCGCCGGCAGCCATAACATTCTCATGTCCGGCCCGCCGGGTTCGGGCAAAACACTGCTCGCCAAAGCGCTGCCCTCAATACTGCCAAAAATGACTTTGGCGGAAAGTCTGGAAGTGACGAGGATTTACAGTACGGCCGGACTGTTGCCCGCCGATCAGCCGCTTGTTACCGCTCGGCCGTTTCGCTCGCCGCATCATAGCGCCTCAGGCGTGGCGCTAGTCGGCGGCGGCACTTGGCCGCGGCCGGGAGAAATCTCTCTCGCGCACCGCGGAGTATTATTCCTGGATGAATTTTTGGAGTTCCCAAAGTTAGTCTTAGAAAATTTGCGCCAGCCGCTGGAGGATGGCGTTGTCTCTATCTCCCGCGCCGCCGGCACGCTGCGTTTTCCCGCCAAGTTCATTCTGGCCGCCGCCATGAATCCCTGCCCTTGCGGCTACCTCACTGATCCGGAACGCGACTGCTCCTGCCACCCGTCGGAAATCATCCGCTACCAAAAACGCGCTTCCGGCCCGCTGCTTGACCGCATTGATTTGCATCTGGAAGTGCCGCGCGTAAAATTTGAAAAATTGGAAAGCGAGGAACTATCAGAAAGTTCCCACGCTATCAGAGAACGGATCCAGGCCGCCCGAAATATCCAAGGTGAGAGATTTATAAACGACAAGATCATCGATAATTCGGAAATGTCGCCGGAACAAATCAGAAAATACTGCCAGACGGATGATGCCGGCAAGCAACTGCTCAAGCAAGCCGTGGCGCAGCTGCATCTTTCCGCCCGCGCTTATTTCAGGATTCTAAAATTAGCGCGGACCATCGCCGATCTGGCTGCAGAAAAAAATATTTTACCGGCCCATATCGCCGAGGCCCTGCAGTACCGGCCGAAGGTGGAGAATTAAGATTAAAAAAAACCCCGCCTTTCGGCGGGGGTTTTTTAATTCTATCTGATATAGCTGAGCGGATTAACTCTTGAGCCGCCGACAATCACTTCAAAATGCAGATGCGGTCCGGTGGAACGCCCGGTCGAGCCCTCTTTACCGATCACCTGCCCCTGGCTGACATATTGTCCTTGGTCGACATCAATTTCGCTTAGGTGCCCATAAAGAGTTTGCTTGCCATTGCCATGGTCAATAATGATATTATAGCCATAGCCGGTACGGCCGTATTGCACGCGCGTCACCCGGCCGCCGTCAGCGGCGCGAACGGATGTGCCCCAGCTACAAGCAATGTCGACCCCCGTGTGGCGCCAACCCTTGAAGTACTGACTGATGCGGCGGCAGCCATTGGGCCAAACCATCCTGCCAGTAGCCGAGATGGCGGTATCGCTCCCGGTACCTTTCCTGTTTGCCGGCAAAGCATTAGCGTAAACGGAGGGTTTAGTAGTATAAATAATACGCCCATCCGGCACGATAATACTCTCTCCGGCCACCATAGCGGTATTATCGTCAAACGAATTAAATTCCTTGATCTTATCTTCTGAAGCGTCGTACTTTTTGGCAATCTTGGCCAGCGTATCGCCTTTGACAATAATATGGCGGATGCCGGAAACCGGCAGGATAACCAATGTCTGACCCGGCTTGATAAAAGAGGTCATGGAAAGGTTATTGGACCATAAAATAGTATTGATGGAGATGCCAAACTTAGCCGCCAAGCCGCCAATCGTATCGCCTTCCACTACCTCATATTCGCGGATACCGCGGCTTCCCAGCTTAGCCGCATCCGTGTTGATCAGCTGGGGCTTGCTCAATGCTAAATCATTCTGAAGATAGTCGGTAAAAATATTATCACTGTCGGTATTGACGTCGCTTTGATCCAGCTCCGAGCTATAGCCGCGATTAAGCGTCAAATTGATATCCTGATAGCTGTAAACCAAAGAATTATCAGCGGCCGTGTTAGTCTCTTCGATCACGTCATAACCGGCAATATCGTTAATCTTATAGATCAGCGCGTTCTGGCCATAATCTTCTTTTTTTTCATAAGCCAGAATATTGGAAGTAGTCACTCCCAAAGCGATTAGAATAATCAAGACATGCACCAGATAGCGGTTGGTAAAAAACAGCAAGAGCTGCTCTTTGAGCAGCGGCGTCCGCTTATTGATTTTCGTCCGCAGCCAGACATAGCGGCCATAAATCGGCAGCACAAAAACTTTGGTCAGAAAATTCGCGGTAGCCAGCAGAGGTTTTTTAAATAATAAAAAAAAATTGCCGAGAGCCGAAAAAATTATCCATAAGCCCTTGACTAAAAAAGCTAATAACGCCGTTATTAGTTTTTTGAATCTTAGTCCG